>JBAXYY010000129.1:0-6984 GCA_041670585.1 Treponema sp.
GAAATTTATTTATACATCATCGCTCTCAAGATGTGTCAATTCTTGCTAAAATTAGAGCGCGCCTCCTTGCGCTTACTTATTTGAAAGTAAAGAATAAAATACATCCATGTATTTTCTATTCATATAACTATTGCAATTAAACCATCAACAGATTATTATTTGCTTATGTTTGATGTAAAAGATACAGCTCTATTTGAATTAGATGAAAATGATTTTGACACTGTAATGGCAAATGACATTGCATTCACTGGCTCAATAAAATTTGCAAAGCCTTTTATGATTAAAGGAAAAATGAACGGCTCAATAGAAGCAACAAGCGATTTGGTAATTGACACAAACGCAGAAGTAAATGCCGATATTGTAGCAGACAGAGTTCTTATAAAAGGAAAAGTAAAAGGCAATATAAGCGGCAAAAAAATGATTTTTGTAACTGCAACAGGTTCTGTAACAGGCGACCTCACATCAGTGCAAGTTGTTCTAGAACCAGGCTCGTCTTTCACAGGTAAATGCTCAATGATAAAAAACGATGGAGGAATTTTACAATGAAATTCTCTTTATTAAAGAAAATATTATGTTTTTCGATGAATATCATTTTATCAAGCGCATTTTTATTTTCACAAACAGAAAAACCTGATGCTTTAAAACTTTATAATGATGGAAAATACAAAGAATCAATTGAAGTATGTCAAGCAGAATTGAAGAACAATCCAAACAATCTTGACTCTTACGCAGTGCTTTGCTGGTCACTTGTTGCTAACAAACAGTATTCAGAAGCTGAGCAGCAAGCCCTTGCCGCAAGAAAAATAAATCCTTACGATGTAAGAATTATGGAAATACTTGGAGAAGCTAAATATTTTCTTGGAAAAAACAACGAAGCTCTAAACATGTTCCAAACATATATTGCGAATGTACCAGAAAATGGCAGCCGTTTTGGAAGAGCATATTACTTAACTGGTGAAATTTACATACGTCAGGCACGCTATCAGCACGCAGATATTGCATTGACAACTGCTGTTAGAAGCGAGCCTCTTCGCGACTACTGGTGGACACGACTTGGCTACGCAAGGGAAATGGCAAAGGACTACCAAAACGCAATTGCGGCTTACGACAAAGCGCTTTCTTTAAACGCGGCACAAACAGACGCATCTCTTGGAAAATCACGCTGCCAGACACACATTCAATAATTTTTTATGGCTCAAAAAACAGTACATTTTGAAACACTCGGATGCAGGCTCAATCAGGACGAAACTGAAGGGGCCGCCCGTTCTTTTTTAGAAGAAGGCTTTCTTACAGACCTGGAGCCTCTTACGGCGCGCTCCCCTATTCAAGAAAATGTTGCACTTGGAGTTGTCAACACCTGCACTGTCACAGGAAAGGCTGAGCAGAAGGCACGGCGTATAATCAGGCTGCTTTTGGAAAAATGCCCTAACGCTGTTGTTATAGTAACAGGCTGCTACGCTGAAGTTGACCCATCTTCCATAAAGCAGATTGATGAAGAAAAAATTGCTGTCTTGCCCGGCACAAAAAAATATTTGCTTTCTTCAATTGCAAAAAACTTTTCTGTAAATAAAAATGCTGAATTAAAGAAAATCACAATTGGCAATGTTGAAGATTTAATTGAATCATTTTGCAAAGAAATTGAATCTTCTAAAGATGAATCAAACACTATCAACACTCAAAATAAAAAATCAAATCTAAAATTAGACGCGTTCACATTGTACACGCCAGTTTTTGAAAAGCACAGCAGGGCTTCTATAAAAATAGAGGACGGATGCAACAACTCATGCGCTTTTTGCAGAATACATTTGGCACGGGGAAAAGCAGTGTCGCTTTCTGTTCCTGATGTTTTAAAAAGAGTAAAGCTTCTTGAAAACAACGGAGTGAATGAAGTTGTGTTCACTGGCGTTAACTTGAGCCAGTACAGCGGCTTAAAATACGACGACCCGTCTAGAAAAGAGCAGGCCTCTTTTGCGGAGCTTCTTACAACACTGCTTGCAGAAACAAAAAACATACGCTTTAGAATATCAAGCTTTTACCCGCAGTACATTGATGAAAGCTTTTGCAATGCTATAAAAGACGAGCGTGTCCAGCCTTCGTTCCACCTTTCAATACAGTCTGGCAGCGACAGGATTCTTTCTTTGATGAACAGGCCTTACACGGCGGAAGTTGTGCTTAACGCAATTAGAATGATACGCAACGCAAAGGGCAATCCATTCATTGCTTGCGACATCATAGCGGGCTTTCCTGGCGAGACAGAAGAAGACTTTGCGCTTACTAAAAAGATGTGCGAAAAAGCAAGCTTCTCTTGGATTCACGCGTTCCCATTTTCACCACGGCCGGGCACTGTTGCATATAATATGAAGCCGTCAATTCCAGAGCGTGTAAAGGGCGAGCGTGTGGCGGTTTTAACTGACATTGCTGTTAAAGGAAAAATTGCATACATAAACTCGTTCGCAGGGAAAAAAGTCACCGCTATTGTTGAAAACAGCAGAAGCCTTAGACTGAGCAAGAACAACCCTTTTGAAAAAAAATATATTCATGCGGTCACTTCTAACTTTATACACGTTCAATGCGAGGTTTCTACTTTAGACATTGCAAACTGCAAATACAAGCCTGGTGATGTTGTTGATATTGTAATTCAAAAAGCGCTTGAGGAAAATATTAAAAGCGGCGCTGAAATTGAAGCATTGGCAACGGTTAATTGTTAATGGAATATTGTTAATTTTTAATTGTAAAATAAAAAAGCCGCTCTTCTTAGTCTGTGAAATTACTAACTAAGTTGAACGGCCTTCTTGTTTAGAAAAGTCTAAAACTATTTCTGGAATGATTCAGCTACAGCTACTGCGCAAGCTACAGTGCAGGGAGCAATCAGACTTCGTCTGCTAGCTCCTGAGTTCAGTAGAACTCACCACGGCTGCAGCTGTTCCAGAAAACTATTTCTGGAATGATTCAGCTACAGCTACTGCGCAAGCTACTGTGCAGGGAGCAATCAGACTTCGTCTGCTAGCTCCTGAGTTCAGTAGAACTCACCACGGCTGCAGCTGTTCCAAAAAACTATTTCTTAAATGATTCAGCTACAGCAACTGCGCAAGCTACTGTGCAGCCTACCATTGGGTTGTTGCCCATTCCCATGAAGCCCATCATTTCTACGTGTGCTGGAACTGAAGAGCTGCCTGCGAACTGTGCATCTGAGTGCATACGTCCCAAAGTATCTGTGAAACCGTAAGAAGCTGGACCTGCAGCCATGTTATCTGGATGCAATGTACGTCCTGTTCCGCCGCCTGATGCTACAGAGAAGTATTTCTTACCTGCCGCAAGACGCTCCTTTTTGTAAGTGCCTGCAACTGGATGCTGGAAACGTGTTGGGTTTGTAGAGTTTCCTGTGATTGAAACATCAACGCCTTCGTGCCACATAATTGCAACACCTTCACGAACATCATCAGCACCGTAGCATTTTACGCAAAGACGCTCTGGTTTTGAGCCATAAGGGATCTCGCGTACAATCTTAAGCTGTGCCGCTGGGTGGTCAGCATCGCGTGTTCCAAGATAGTCAAACTTTGTCTGAACATAAGTGAAACCGTTAATGCGGCTGATAATCTGAGCTGCATCTTTTCCAAGACCGTTAAGAATAACACGGAGCTTGTTTGTGCGAACTTTGTTAGCATTGGCTGCAATTTTAATAGCGCCCTCTGCTGCCGCAAAAGACTCGTGTCCTGCAAGGAAGCAGAAGCACTGTGTCTCTTCAGAAAGAAGACGTGCGCCTAAGTTTCCGTGGCCTAAGCCTACAAGACGGTCATCTGCAACGCTGCCTGGTAGACAGAAAGACTGAAGTCCTTCGCCAATAGCAGTTGAAGCATCTGAGCCAGTGATTGTTCCAGCTTTTTCGCCTTTCTTGATTGCAATAGCTGAGCCTAAAACATAAGCCCATTTTGCGTCTTCAAAGCAAATCTGCTGTGTCTGCTGACAAATGTCATAAGGGTCAAATCCGCGTGCCTTGCACAAATCGCGTGCTTCCTGCATTCCTTTTTCGCCTTCAGCAAAACCGTAGGCTTTTAAAGTCTTATTGATCTGTGGAATGCGGCTTTCATAATCTTCAAATAATGTCATAATTTTTCCTCCGTATTCCTATTCTTTTCTTGGGTCAATGAATTTTACTGCACCCTGGTCTTCTGTAATACGGCCATAGTGTGTGCGTGCTTTTTCAAGAGCTTCTTTTGGATCCATGCCGGCTTTTACAGCGTCCATGAATTTTCCAAAGTTAACTGTCTTGTATCCAATGATTGCTCCGTCTTTGTCAACTGCAACCTGCTCTACATAGCCTTCTGTCATTTCAAGATAGCGAGGCCCTGTTTTGCGGGTAGCGAACATTGTGCCAATCTGAGAGCGAAGGTTCTTTCCTAAGTCCTCAAGAGAAGCTCCAACTTTAAGGCCGTCTTTTGAGTAAGCGCTCTGTGTGCGGCCGTAAATGATCTGTAAGAAAAGCTCACGCATTGCTGTGTTGATAGCATCGCAAACAAGGTCAGTGTTCATTGCTTCAATGATTGTTTTTCCAATAAGAATCTCGCTTGCCATAGCAGCTGAGTGAGTCATACCAGAGCATCCAATTGTTTCAATAAGGCATTCTTCAATAACGCCATTCTTTACATTGAGTGTAAGTTTGCATGCGCCCTGCTGAGGAGCACACCAACCAATACCGTGTGTAAATCCAGAAATGTCTTCTACTTTTTTAGCCTGTACCCATTCGCCTTCTTCAGGAATTGGAGCTGGTCCATGGTATGCAGCTTTTGCAAGTGGACACATGTGTTCCACTTCAGCCGTGTACTTCATATAGATTACCTCGTATTTAAAGTTTTGACTTCCTTAAGTCAGATAAGCAATATTATACCAAATTCAAAACAATTACTCAATTCTTAAGGAAATCATCTTTTTAACTTCACAAAGCTTTGGAGGATTAAGCTGGAACGGAAACCGCGAACACGCTACTGCGGAACAAGCGCTTGCAAAAAGAACAGTTTGCTCGTCGTCCAGGTGATTCAACAGAGCGTAAACACAGCCGGCTTTAAAAGTGTCTCCCGCGCCCAATGTGCTTACAGCGTTTATTTTGAACGGAGAAAATTTATTCAAGCCAGTTGAACTTCTGCCGTAAAGAGCTTCATGGGAGCCGTGAGTAATGATTGCAAGCCCCTTCCCTTTAGAAATGAATTTTGGAAAAAGCTCCTCTCTTGTTGTTCCAGGCTTGCATGAATTCATAATATACTCGCCTGAGATAATTGAAATTGCAGAGTGCTCATGCAAATAGCTTTCCGGATCGCAGTCAATTGTAACATAGGGAATATTGTTTTCTACGCAGATTCTTGCCGCATCCTCTGACTCTTTTCCAAAGTAAGGGTCAATTGCGGCGGCCTTTGCACCAACAATATCTTCTGCCTTTGGAATACTCCACCTATGCTTTGCGTCAGAATAAAAAGAGCCGAACATGCCGAACGGAGTGCGTGTGTCTTTTCCAATAAGAACATAGTCTTCTAGTCCGTCATAAGTTTTGTCTTCTGCCATTGAAGTGATGTCAACTTTTTTTGAGCTGTAGAATTTTCTTGTAATTTCCGCAGTCTCTCTTCCTAAAAAAGTGCCGTCCATTTTTACACTTACGCCAAGAGAGTCAAGCACTGTCGCGCAAGTGCCAGTTTCTCCGCCCGGATATTTGTATTTTTCTTTTATCTCACCATAAGTGTCAGCCTTTGGATAGTCGTCTTTTAAGAGAAAACTGTTCGACACTAAAACCATTCCGTACGCATACACGTCTGCATTTTTCATTTTTGCTCCTGTTTTGATTTTCACTTAAAATTATATTTGTGAAATATAAATAACGCAAACTCTTTTTAAGTCATAGAAAATTATAATAAAAATAAATTTTTTTTCATTTTTTTTACTTTTACTGCTTGACTAAAAGTTCTAATAAGAATATAGTCATTCTTGCATTCAGCAATGAACGGCATGGGCTACTAGCTCAGTAGGTAGAGCAACGCCCTTTTAAGGCGTGGGTCTCGTGTTCGAATCACGAGTAGCTCAAAAATTAAAAGTCTGTAAACAGACAAGATAAAGCGTTGTAATACTTAGTATTGCAACGTTTTTTTTTTTGCTTCGGGCAAGAGTTTCTTGCCTATAATATTTCCCTGATTTCTTTAGGGCGTATGGAAGATTCATTATTCTGCCAAAAGGCGAACTTTCATTGAGACTTTTGCCTATCACTTAATTTACAGACATATCAAAAAAAAAAATCCCCTTGACGTTTTACTATACTTACGTTAAGTTATTTCTACACTAGAAAAACGTATAGTAATTATGAAACACAATAACACCACAGGCTTCCCTTCCCCGGCACAAGGCTATGAGGAAGAAACTTTTGACTACAACAAGCTACTCGTAAAACATCCGGCTTCAACTTTTGCAATGAAGTATGCAGGCAAAAACATGAATGACGAGTCTATAAAAAACGGCGACATACTTATTGTTGACAGCTCAATTTATCCAAGGCCAGAAAGCGTTGCGGTTGTTGAAACTGACGGCGAATTCAAGCTTATTAAGATTTCAAAAAATGATGGCTACACTTCCATAACAAAAGTCTGGGGAATAGTAACTTCCATAGTGAGGCTTCTATGATTTTACATGTTGATGCAAATGGATTCTACGCAGCGTGCGAAAGGCTCTTTAGGCCTGACCTGAATAAAAAGCCCATAGCTGTCCTTTCAAACAATGACGGCGTAACAATCGCGCTTAACCAGGAATGCAAGGACCTTGGATTTAAAAGAGGCGACATCTACTTCAAGGAAAAAGAAACATACGCTCAAAAAGAAGTTGAAGTGTTTTCTTCAAACTACACTCTTTACGCCGACATTTGCAGGAGGCTAAATCTTCTTTATGAAGAGTACGCAGAGAAAGTTGAGATGTATTCAATTGACGAATCATTCCTGTATGTTCCAGACTGCA
>JBAXYY010000130.1:0-6940 GCA_041670585.1 Treponema sp.
TTAAGATTGTAGTATTTTTGTACATAAGTTATTTCCTTGTTTTATTTGTGTTTATGGTGAACTTAATATAACAAGGAAATTAACTTTTTAAAAGTACCTGTTAGTTTATTGGACAGCAGTGATGAAAAATATAACAGTGTAGATTGCGATTGACGCTGTTGGAACTGTAAGACGCGACGCTTCAATAATCTGCTGTCCAACTTTTACAACTTCTATTACTCCAACAAAAACCACAAGCGAAGTTGTCTTTATCATTCGTGTAATCAAGTTCATTGAAAGTGGAACAAGACGGCGGACTGTTTGCGGAATTATTATGCTCATAAAGATTTGATTTTCTGTCAGCCCCAAAGCCCTTCCGCTTTCATACTGATGAACTGGAATTGACTCAAGTGCGCCTCTTACCAAGTCTCCCATTTCCGCAGTTCCCCACAAAGTAAAAACCAAAAGTGATGCCGCTTCCCCTGAAAGCTGCCAGCCGAACGCACGTGTCAAGCCAAAGTACGCTAGGAACAAAAGAACAAGCTGTGGCATAATCCGCATGAACTCAAGGTAGATTCTGCTCACAACTTTTATAACAGGATTCTTTATTGTCATTACAATTCCAAAAATCATTCCGAGAACTATTGAAAATAAAACAGAGATTGCCGCAATTCTTACTGTGACCCAAAGCCCGCCTAAAAGACGAACAAAATTTTTTCCTAAAAACAAAACGCTGAATGCTTGAGAAATTGCTTCACTTATTGCCAAACTGTGCATAGCGCAACCTCCTTTCAGCCCAGCCGCTTAAAATTGAAATTGGCAGGAGCAAAATAAAATAAGCAAGAACTAAAAGAAGAAGCGCCTCGTCTGTCTTGTAGTAAAGTCCAATCAAGTCTTTTGCAACGTACATCAAATCGGCAAGTGCCACCGCGCTAAAAACAGAAGTCTCTTTTATTAAGAACATTATGTTCGCGCAAACGCCTGGAATTGAAACAGAAAAAGCCTGTGGAAGAATAACGTACCTTGTGATTTGAAAGTTTGTAAGCCCTAGACACTCTCCTGACTCAATTTGAATTTTAGAGACAGTTTCAAGCGAGCTGCGGAAAGTTTCTGCCATGTAGCTTCCACCAAGAAATGTAAGCCCAATTACGCCGCACTGCTCCGAGCTAAGTTTTATGCCCATTCGTGGAAGAGCAAAGTACAAAAAGAAAAGCTGAATTAAAAGCGGAGTGTTGCGAGAAAGCTCTATGTATATAGAAACAATTGCGTTCAACACAGGAACTTTTTCATACCTGACAATTGCAACTAAAAGCCCCACAACTAATGAAAGTAAAATGCCAATGAGTGCAATGCGCAAAGTAAGCCCCGCGGCCTCTACATACATTGGAATAACCTGTTTTATAAATTCAAAATCCAAAATAACTATCCTAAGAACATCGCTAAAATCATAAATTTCAAAGATGCCCAATTCATACTAATTTAGTAGCATTATATCTTTTTACACGAATATCGTAAACTGATTTGCTGATTTTTTTAATACAAAAGAACTGCTGTCGCAGGGCTGTAAATATATATGTTCAGTTGCTTTCTAATTTTATAATGCTTTAAGTATACTTGTGTATGGAGTAATTATAATATTGAACCTAGTAGAGAAAATCATGATTTATTGATACAATATAAAAGAACATTTAAAAACTTCAGCTTTTAGAGGTGCACTTAATTTATAAAGGAGAATATATTATGGAAAATTTAGCGAATGATTTTATGCAAAAGGAAGAAGAAATTGTAAAAACAAAAATGTCAAAGGCAGTTCTTCCTTGCCTTATATTGGCATACGTACTTCCTGCTTTTTTCTTTTCCTTAACAGGTGTTTTTTTAGGTGGATTTACACTGTCTGAATATGCAAATTTAACTTCAAATGTAACAACTTATGTAATTTTTGTGCTTCAAATATTTTTGCCGATTTTCAGCTACAAATATTCTATGAAAAAAATTTATGCTTATGACGGTTCTGAAGAATCATTAAAAACTTCAAATAAAATGATAAAGGTGTTTGAAATATGCACATTGATAATTCCTAACTTGCTTGATTTTATTCTTGTAGTTTCTTTGCAAGTTTTAATCCGTGGAAAAAATATTACATTTGCAGCCTTTAATGGTGAAAACACTTTTTTATATTTCTTCTGTTTAATTATGGGGCTTTCCTTTGTTTTTTCTTTGTTCACATATATTATTTTTTTAATGAACATGGAGCATTCGCTTTCTTGGCTTCCGTTCCGTAAAGAACACACAACCCTTCCATTTTCATTGCGTCTTGTTAGTGCTGCAATTGCTTCAATTGTTGGGCTTATTCTTCTTACCTTTGCTGCTTTTACAGTGCCTGCTAATAAACTTATGTCAACAAACACATTGCTCTTAACAAAAGTAATTCCGCTTGTATGCTTTACCGGCACGTTTTGTGTAATAAATATTTATCTTGAAATTTATGATACAAAAATATCACTTGGAAAAATTTCTAACTTTGCAAAAAATCTTTCTGACCGTGACTATTCTTCAAACAATATTCCAGTCCTTATGAGGTGTGAAATTGGAAAACTTTCAAATGATTTAAATTCGTTCAGCTATTCAACAAAAGATGTTTTAAACGGCTTTAAAAATTCAATAGAGGTTTCAACAGACACCGCAAAGGCTCTTTCTAACAATATGAACACAGCTTCTGTAAGCATAACTGACATTACAAAAAATATTGAATCTGTAAAGTCAGAAATGACAAACCAGGCTGCTGGTGTTGAAGAAGCAAACGCATCTGTTGAGCAAATTATGGGCCGAATAAAAAACTTAAACCAGAACATAGAAACTCAGGCTGCCGGTGTTAACGAATCTTCCGCCGCTGTTGAAGAGATGGTTGCAAACATTAGAAGCGTGACTCAGATTCTAGAAAAAAACGCGGGCTCTGTAGACTCATTAGGACAGGCCTCTGATGAAGGAAGAAAAAGTGTTGAAGGCGCAGTTCTTACTTCAGAAAATATAATGAAAGAATCAGCAGGCCTTATGGAAGCTGCAAAAATAATTCAGACAATAGCAAGCCAGACAAACCTTCTTGCAATGAACGCCGCAATTGAGTCAGCACATGCAGGGGAAGCAGGCAAAGGCTTCTCTGTAGTCGCTGATGAAATCAGAAAACTTGCGGAGCAGTCAAGCAAGCAGGGCAAAGTTATAAATGACAACTTAAAAAAACTTTCATCTTCAATCAGCGAAGTTTCTGGAAGCACAAAAGAAGTTAAGCAGAAATTTGACGCAATATATGAACTTGCAAACACAGTGCGCGAGCAGGAAAAAGTAATTCAAAACGCAATGGCTGAGCAGTCTTCTGGAAACCAGCAAGTTCTTGACGCAATGAAAGATATTAACGACACAACTAACAATGTAAAAGACAGCTCTGATGAAATGCTTTCTGGCGGCGAGCAGGTTGTAAAAGAAATGAAAATAATAAGCGATGTAACAAGAAACATAAATGACAGCATGGAAAACATCAACTCAAGCATTCAAAAAATCACAGACGCAATGGCGCAAGTTGATGTAACATCTGAAAAAAATCAGGAAGACATTAACAGCCTTAGCCAGACAATAAATATGTTCAAGCTAAACTAAAATGTGCTCACTTGAAAATAAAAAATCAGATTTAAAATATACAGCTGCAGTAATTTTATCAGGTGTGCTTTGGGGAATAATAAGCTTGTTCCTTAAGGCGCTAACCTCATGCGGCTTTAACTCAATTCAAATAATGGTAATACGCGCTGTGTTGTCATGCGTGATTTTATTTTTTGTTTTGTTCTTCAAAGACAAGTCTCTTCTAAAAATACAAGTTAAAGATTTGTGGATGTTCATTGGCACGGGCATTGTAAGCCTTACTTTGTTTTCACTTTGCTACTTCACAACAATTTTAGAAAGCGGCGCGTCTGTCGCGGTAGTGCTTTTGTACACATCGCCAATTTTTGTTCTGCTGATTTCTGCGTTGTTGTTCAAAGAAAAGATCACGCTTGTAAAAGTTCTAGCGCTTGTGCTAACATTTTGCGGCTGTGTTCTTGTCGCGGGCTTGGTTGGCGGGACACACTCTGTCTCTGTAAAAGGCTTTGTTGTAGGTCTTTGCTCAGGCTTGGGGTACGCTCTTTATTCAATATTCAGCAGGTTCGCGTTAAAAAAATACAAGCCAATCACAATAACATTTTACACATTTTTGTTTTCTGGAATAAGCATAATTCCTTTCTGCAATTTGTCAGAAATGATTTCTAATTTTACACCAGGCATAATTCTGCCTTCATTTGCGATTTCCATTTTGTGCACAGTGCTTCCTTACATACTTTACACGTACGGATTAAGTGGCATTGAAAACAGCAAAGCAGCAATTCTTGTAACAGTAGAGCCATTAGTTGGCACATTGATTGGAATATTTTTGTACGGCGAAGGCCACAATGCGCTAAAGCTGTGCGGCATTGCAATGATTTTTGTTTCAATTGTTTTGTGCGGAATAAAAGGCAAAGAGAAGGAATAAAAAGTTAAAGCTGTTTATTTTTGCTTTTGAATTTTTCAAATGTACAAAGAAGGTAATCTGGTCCTTGGGTCCAAAGTCCAGAACTAAAATCAAATAACAGATTATAAACTGGAGTTGAACAAAATTCTAATAATGAATCTTCATAGCTAAGAGAATTTTTTTTAGCATATTTTTCAATCATAAGTTTCATTGTTGTTCTTGCAGTATATTCTTTTTCTTTATCAGACGTCATATTTTTCACTCTTTAAAAAAGTTAAGCATGAAATTGATTTATTTGTACGAAAGCAAAATTGGTTTTCTAATTTATTTGGAAGAAGAGTTTCTATAGCAAAGTCATCAGCTCTTTTTGTACCAGGCTCTCCAAACACACCGTCTAAGTACGCAGCAAGTGTTCTTGCTGTTTTGTCGTTTGCAATTTTTCCACCGATAATGTCAAACTTAGAATAAAATTCATTAACATCTGTAAAAATATCTTTGTCACGATTAGATGAAACAAAATGTAGCCAGTCAACTCCTGCTTTGTCAAAAAAAAATGCTTGAGTATTTTCTGTTTGATGAAATTTAAATAAGTTTACATATCCAAAAGAAATATTTGAATTCAAATCTCCTGTTAATATTTGTTTCTTTACAGAAAGTGGAACAAAATTCTTTGCTTGTTCATAAGAAGTTGTTAAGTAAAAACCTTGCCCAAAATCCTTTCCTATGCTGCATTTGTTTAAATCAACGCATGAGATTTCTGCATAGCTTCCATGATATAAAATTGCACCATCTGTTAAATTTAGCAAATTTTTGCCCCTTTGTTGCGCATCATAATTTCAATTTCATTTAAGGCATTGTCATAGCTAGAGAGATGAAGAATACCATAGCACTCAGAAATATAATTTAAAACATTATACTGTTTAAAAAGTTCAGAACATTTTTTTGAAGAGATATTCCAATTTTTTTGAGCAAGCCTAAAAACTGCGCACTGCATGTCTTCCTTGTCTTTGTCAAAAATCATAACTAGCCTCATTTAAAATATAAGTTACTAAAATATAATTGTCAATGGAATAAAAAAACGGCCGCTTGTAAAAAGCAGCCACTGTTGTCATATCACCCAAGAATCATTCTGTCGTTAAGCTCGCCTTCGCTCTGGAACTTCTCAAGCAAATCCTGCACCTTCAAGTTTTTCTTTTCTTCACCGCGAACATCGTAAACTATATGGCCTTCAAGCATCATAATAAGCCTGTTGCCGTAACGAATAGCGTTGTTCATATTGTGAGTGACCATGAAAGTTGTAAGATTATCTTTCTGAACAAAATGCTCTGTTAAATCAAGAACCTTCTGCGCAGTCTTTGGATCAAGCGCCGCTGTATGCTCGTCAAGCAAAAGAAGCTTTGGTTTTTGCAAAGTCGCCATTAAAAGAGTAAGCGCCTGACGCTGTCCGCCAGAAAGAAGGCCGACCTTGCTGTGCATTCTGTCCTCAAGCCCCAAGTCCAAAAGAGCAAGCTTCTCTTTGTACAATTCGTGCTCCTTAGAAGAAATGCCCCAAGCCAATGTTCTCTTTTTACCACGCCTGTACGCCATGGCAAGATTCTCTTCAATCTCCATGTTGGCCGCAGTTCCCATCATTGGATCCTGAAAGACGCGCCCCAAGTATTTAGCTCTAACGTGCTCCTTCATCTCTGTGATGTTAGTGCCGTCAAGAACAATACGGCCAGTGTCGCAAGAATGAACGCCCGCAATCAAATTTAAAAGTGTAGATTTTCCAGCGCCGTTGCCGCCAATGACAGTAACAAAATCGCCATCCTCAAGTTTTAAATTTATATCAAACAGCGCTTTTTTTTCTGTAATAGTCCCCGGGTTAAAAGTCTTAGAAACATGTGTAAGTTCAAGCATTATCTTTAGCCTCCATTTCTTTAGACTCAAGAGGAACATGCCTGTGAGTAAATGATTTTTTCAAAACAGGAATAGCCAAAGCAAGAGCAACAATCACCGCTGTAAGAAGTTTCAAGTCAGTTGACTTCAAGCCAAGCTGCAAAACAACAGCAATAATTATTCTATAAATAACAGAGCCGACCACAACAGAAAGAAGCGCGTACCAGAACGCAAACCTTTTTCCAAACACAACTTCTCCAATAATAATAGAAGCAAGCCCTATGACAATTGTTCCTGTTCCCATGCCAACATCAGCATAGCCCTGGCTTTGTGCAACAAGTGCGCCGCTCATAGAAATAAGGCCGTTAGAAATCATCAGCCCTAAAATCTTCATGCTGTCAGTGTCCACACCAAGCGCCCTGACCATGTGCTCGTTGTTACCAGTCGCGCGAAGGGCCGATCCAATCTCAGTACCAAAAAACCAATATAAAATAAAAATAATAGCCGCGCTAAAAACAGTGCCAACAATCAAAGAGGCAAGAGTTGTAGAAA
>JBAXYY010000131.1:0-6806 GCA_041670585.1 Treponema sp.
ACAGGAGAAGACACTTTTGAAACTGCACAATCAGCCGCGGACAACTTTATTTCTGGCTGGAACTTAGGCAACACTTTGGACTCAACCGGCAAATGGATTTCAGGCGGAACTGCTGCCTATGAAACAGCCTGGGGAAATGTTGTTACAACACAAGAAATAATCAACACTGTAAAAGACGCGGGCTTTAACGCAATAAGGCTTCCTGTAACTTGGGAATTTCATATAGATAAGAATGGTAATGTAAACAAAGCGTGGATGAAAAGAGTCCACCAAGTTGTTGACTATGTAATAAACCAAGACATGTATTGCATATTAAATGTACATCATGACAGATGGGTTTCTGCGTACCAAGAAAGCTATGAAAAAAACTCCGCAAAATTTGCAACACTTTGGACAGACATTGCAAATGAATTTAAAGACTACGGTGAAAAACTTTTGTTCGAGTCAACAAATGAAATGCTAGACAAAGAACAAAACTGGGGCGGCACTTCAGAAAATAATTACAAAGTGCTCAACAACTGGAACCAGCTTTTTGTAAATTCTGTGCGTCTTACTGGTGGCAAAAACTATTGTAGAAATCTTGTTACAATGACTTATGCAGGCAGCAGCGACTCTAAAATTATGGACGCATTTGTTCTTCCAAAAGATGTTGTGGAAAATCATTTGATGTTAGAAGTGCATAATTATGATCCACAGGCGTTCTGCTGGTCAGATGCGACTTGGACAAAAATGACAGCAGTTTGGGATGAAGAAAGATTTAGTTCAGACCTTATTTCTACATTTAACAGAATGCAATCTTACGCTACAAAGTTGAATGTTCCAATAATTATAGGCGAATGGGGCTCTGTAAAAAAGTTGCTTCCAAATTCAACAGAATATAATGATGAAGAAAGAGCAAAACACGCTGAGTTTTTTATAAGTGAAACTGTAAAGCGCAATATAAAATGCTTCTGGTGGGACTGCGGAGACTTTGCTTTAATAGACAGAAAAGTGCCTGAGCAAATTCATAAGCCAGTAATTAACGCAATAATAACAGCCGCAAATAAAAAATAGCTAGTTTGTTTATTTCTTTATAAATTCCAAGTAAGCATTTTCTGGAATAGGTTTAGAATAGAAGTAGCCTTGTAAATAAGTAACACCTTCTTCTGTGAGCATCTTTACTTGCTCTTCTGTTTCTACACCTTCCGCAACAATATGAAGCCCAAGCCTTTGTATTAGTTCAATGCAGCTTTCCAAAAGAATTACAGCTTCTTTATTATCTTCGCCAAAGCAAGGCCACACTAAGCTTTTGTCAAGTTTTATCAAATCAAAATGAGTTTGAATCATCTTAGCAAGATTTGAATATCCTGTTCCAAAGTCGTCCATTGAAAAACCGCAGCCCATGTTCCGCAAAAGATTCATGTTTTTAGAAAGGTCGGAGCCTGCGTTTATAGAAGCAGTTTCTGTTATTTCAAGATTAATAAAATTTGGCGCAATGTTATATTTGTCCATGCAGTCCTTTAACAATCCAGGTAGAGTTTTGTCCACACCTTGAATGCCGGAAATATTTACTTCTATATACTCAATGCCTTTTTCATTTAGCTTTTCACGTGAAGCAAATTCACAAACTTTTTCAAACACAATAAGGCCTAGTTGCTTTATCATTCCTTGACGTTCTGCTATTGGAATAAAAACTTCTGGAGAAATATAGCCCAATGTTTTATTGTCCTTAAGACGAACAAGAGCTTCTGAAGAAACAAATGCTTTTTTTTCTGTTGAATAAATAGGCTGGTAGTAAACTTCAAGTCCGTCATTTTCAACAGCGTTTCTTACAAGTATTTCTATTGCAGATATTTTTTTCATTTGATCAATTATTTCATCATTAATAATAAGAAGACCGTTGTCTTGCTGGCTAATGCCTTCATCGTTTATGTAGTCAAGGACAGTCATTATTTCATCTGATGTTTTTGCGTACTTTGGAATTTCCAAAATGCTAGTAAAAAATTCTGGTGAAAAGACATCACCCTTTTTATTTCTATATTTCAAAGGCTCGGAATTTCTATTTAAAAGCGCGGTGTAAGTTTCCTTGCTCTTGCACAAAATGCAAAGTGTGTTTTCTTTAACATGGTAAGCAATTTCTCCTGTAACTTTATGCTGCTGTTTTGCAAGCTCTGTAAGAATTCCAGGAATGTCCTTATAACCAAGCGAGGCTTTTAAAAGCTTGTCGTTAGAAAGTGTGCATGTTACTAAATAGAAATTCTTTTTACATTCAACATATTCAGCAAGCATTAAATCAAAAGCGTAGTCGTTTAGCGTGTAACAAACTTCTATGTCTTTAAAGTCCCGCGGATTTTCAAAAGCAAAAAACAGCGCCACTACCATAAGCATAAGAGCCGTTGAAGAAATCAATGCAGTAGGATTAAAGAACTGGTAAATTGCAATTCCAGCCCATACTGCAATTCCGCCAAGAATAGTAATCCAAGCCTCTCCTTTGAATTCTTCCCTGTGAATTATCAATAAAGCTATAACGCCAAATATATAAATAGCCGCAGAAGCATAAACTGTTTGTGCCATTGGTCCGTAAGAATATCTTCCGTCATACCAAACATGATATTTTAATTTTCCAACAACAACCATTATTAAAGACACAATAAGCGGAGCAGCTTTTAGTAAGCCAATAAAAAAAGAGTCACGTTTTTGCTTATGAGCTTTTGCATCAACATATAAATATAAAAAGTAAATTGTAATATCAAGAGAGCCAATAAAAAACTGATGGCACAATCTGTTAACCCAGTCTGGTACAATTATGTGGTCTGAACTTTGAACAGCATTTCCTACACTGTGAATAAATTCATTTGGAATTGAAATATGATAAAGTGTAAACAATGTAGAAATTTCTGCAAGAATGTTAAAACAAGAAAACAACAAAAAAGCCGTAAATAATCTAGTGGAACGAAGAGGCAATTTTCTTCTTGTAAAATAGAAAATTAAAATTATAAAGAGAATTATTATTGAAACTAAAGGCGTTCTGTATTGCATAAAAAAAGCTCCCGTCAAGAAGTTGATTATAATGATTTTGGAGCCTTAGTTAAAGTGTTTAATAAACCTTGGATAAAGGAGTTCTTCTTATTCAGTGTAACCTATGCCCAGAATATTTATTGTCTTTTTTTCATCCCCTTCTGACATTTTTATTTCAACAGTATGAAGTGCAGCCGTGTCTGATTTGTATGCAATAATTGTCGCACAGTTGTTCCATGCGCTTGAGCTAAACCCTTGCACTGTAGAAACTTTTTTACCGTCTACATAAACATCAGCATTTCCGTATGAAGCATTATTTTTCTGTTGAAACGCAATTATAATTTTACTGCAATTAAGTTTCATAGTAAGCGGGCTGTTCCCTTCAGAAGAACTATGTGACCAGTAATTTTTGTAATTCCAAACAGGCAAAGTTGCTTTAGTAAAACTTCCAATATTTTTTACAACAGTTTCATCAAGCTCAACATTTTTTATATTTTCATAAGACGCTGCAAACTTAACATCTGCTGGAACTGTATAACTTTTGTCTGCCTCTTTTGCAGAAGCCTTTTCAAAATAATTCTCAATGAATGAAGCAATAAGTTTATGACCAGAGTTAGTTGGATGAATTCCATCTGTGTGGAAGTAAGCAGAATTGCTCAATTCGCCAGAAGAAATTCTTTCTTGAATAGCGTCACGAACACTTATCATGCCTAAGTTGTAATGAGAGCCAATTTGTTGTTGAGTATCTTGTGCTGACCAAAAGCCGCCTGTATGCCCAACAGTAAAGACTAAAATAACGGCAGGCTCGCTTTTGCTGTTCAATAATTTTCTTACAACGCTTTCGTAAGTGTCTTTTAAATCATCAATTCTTCCATCATCATTTACTGCAAATTCCACAAACACAATATCTGGGGAATAAGAAAGAATATCATTGTTCAGCCTTTCAATTCCAAGCATTGAAGGAGTTCCAGAAATGCCGGCGTTTACATATTTTACATTGTCCTTGTTAGCAGCAAATTTTTCCACAAAGTTTGTGTAAGAAAGATAAGCGTAGCAATTAGTTTTTTGCGGAGAAGCAACAGCGCCCTCTGTAATAGAGCCGCCAAGATAAGCAATTGTAACTTGCTCACCATTTTTTGCCTTGTTAACAGCCTTCATAAACCTGTAGTTGTTTCCAACATTAACAAGTGAATCATCAACAATTTCAACTTCTATTTTTTCTTTATTAAGGGCTTCTTTTTCAGAAGAGTTCGTTTCTGTTGAAGCGCAAGAAGTTGTAAATAAAGCAGCGCCAAATAGTACAGCAATCATAGAATAGTTTTTCCTCATAAAATTCTTCCCTATAAAAATTATAAAGTGATTTTCCAAAGCTAATAACTTTAGAAATTAGATACATTATAAAATAAAAAAATCTAAAATAAAATAATGAATTATACCTATAGGAAATTAAAAAAAAAATTCTAATAATCAAACAGTTTTAAATTCATCAATTCTAGTTTTCATTTTTTGAACTGACTCTGTGTTTTCTGTAGCGCATTTATCCACATCAGCAAGAACAGAATTTAAATTTGTAACAGCATTTGAAGTTTGAGTTAACGCAGAAGAAATTAGTTTTGAAGAAGCAACAATATTCTTAGTATTTTCAACAACATTTTCTGTGTGAGCACGCTGGCTGCTTGCTAAATCTTTTATAGAATTAATTGCAGAAACAACTTCTTTTGTTGCATTAAGAGTGTCGTTTGTTCCAATACGTTGTTCTTCAATTGCTTCAGTTATTTGCTTAACAATATCAGCAGACTGTTCAATTCCAGAATCAATAAGTTTAAAAGCATCACCTGTTTTTTGCATTGCATCTACGCCTTTTGCAATTCTTTCTGACATATCTTTTATATGCTGCTTAATTGTCTTAGCATTGACAGCGCTTGTGTTTGCAAGATTACGAACTTCATTTGCTACAACAGCAAATCCTGCGCCAAATGAGCCTGCATGTGCCGCTTCAATAGACGCGTTCATAGAAAGCAAGTTAGTCTGACTTGAAATTTTTTGAATCATAGAAACTGCATTTGCAACTTCTTCAGAAGACTGCTGAATAAGTGCAATTGCCTGTTCAGCTAAAGAAAGTGCTTCTGCGCCTTGCTTGCTAGAGATGCGCAACTTTTCAGAAACATCATCAGCATTATTTGCAGTAACAGAAATATTTGTAATGTTGCCTGCCATTTGCGTTATTGCAGCAGACGCTTTCTCAATTGACTCTGACTGAGAAAGAACTTGCTCTTCAACCTGCTTTGCATTCTCCTTCAACCCTTGAATATCAGTGTAAGTGCTTGCAATAATTTCATTAGTATGTTTGTCCTCGCTGTCAATTTGTAAAACAGACTCCTTCATTGACTCAAGCGCCTCAAGTGATTTTGTAGAAGAAGATGTAAGCACTGTGGCAGAAGAAGAAACATTTTTTGTCTCAGCCTGCAAATCTATAATCATTGAAGAAAGTTTATCCATTAGCGAATTCAAGTGGCTAATTAAATTACCAATATCATCTGTCATAGAAATATTTATTCTTCTAGAAAGATCACCTGAACCTTCAAGCTCAGTAACAATTTTTGTAGTCTGAGAAATCCTATTTTTCATTTCATTAACTACTATATAAATTAGCCCAAAACATTCAGCAAAAATTACTGCAATGCACCTTGCTCCATAAAGAATATATGTCTTCATAATATTAGTGCCGGCAGGAATATTGTCTCCATGAAGAAGCGCATAACCGCAAGTAAAGCAATTTAGCCCCATAAAGAAAAGTGTAATTGCAAAAACAAGCAGAATTCTTCCAGAAACATAATGCTTTTTTACATTGCCAAAATAACTAATTGAATGAATGTTTAAAAGCCGCCTAACGCTAGAAAACAATGAATCAAGATAATAAATTCCATAAAGAGCCGCAATTGCCCCAACACATGTTGCCTGAATCATAATAATGACAAGACGAGAAAGCTCGTAAGGAACAGCGCCGTTTTTTACATCCATTATCATTACAAGAAGCTGACCTATAATAAAACCCACAACATTAAAAACAATTACAAGCATAGAAATTTTTCTAAAAGCAGAAAGCACAACTGTACGGTCTTCTTCCAAAATTTCACCAGAACTTTTTACTCGTTTAATAATCTTTTCAATCGGTTTAAATTGCCTGTAAATAAAAATAAAGACAATTGTTGCCAAAGCTACAGTTGCAACAATGGAACTTGCAATGCCGCTAAAAAAATCAGGCATAAGCCTGTAAAGAAAATCCAAAGCAAGCCATCTTAATGTTAAAGTACCAACAATAGATTCGCTAAAAAAAACTAACCCAAATTGCATTGTAATAGACATCGAAACTCCTCAAAAAATTTTAGTTGTTAAATTTGTTTATTCGTCCAAGCCTTGTGTGCAAGAAAAATCGTCGCTTCTTTGCTCAGGAAAAGCCCTCCTGTAATTAGCCTTGTATTCCGCCGCCAGTTCAGAAAGCTCTTTTTTCCCTTCTATATATAAGTCGTAGTCAATGCCAGTGCTTTCACTTTCACAGCCCACGTTATAGTCCAAAGAATCCCTAACAATCTGCTCACGTTCCTCGCGTGTAGTGTCCTTAATTAAATTACTAGCCATGTCGTCATTATACCTTTTTATAAGATAAATAGTAAATGTTTGCTATGTTATTAAATTTGCAAATAATTTGCAAAAGGTATGGACAAAACAAAGGCAAAGTAATATAACATCAAATTGCAAACGGTTTGCAAATGTTAACAAAATGTATTTGGGAGAAAACAATGAATAAA
>JBAXYY010000132.1:0-6798 GCA_041670585.1 Treponema sp.
AAAAGACAATTCAAAACAACCACATATTTTTTTAGACGGAAAAGAAATTACAAACCTTGCGCCAGGCAAAAGAGAAACAGGAATGGTTGCACAAAGTGGAGCATTGTTTTTGCATTTAACAGTTGAAGACAATGTTGGCTACGGTCTTGAATGCAGAGGGCTTTCTAAAAAAGAGAGTCGCAGAAAAGCAAACTTATTTTTAAAAAAGTTTAACTTAGAAGGTTTTGCAAAGCGTTATCCAGAAACATTAAGCGGAGGAGAAGCACAAAGAGTAGCACTTGCCCGCACTCTTATAGTTGAACCAAAATTAGTTTTGTTTGACGAGCCTCTTTCTGCAATAGACGCGCCGTTACGCAAACAGCTTGCAGAAGATATTCGTCAAATGCAACAGCAGACTCACTTCACAGGTATTATGGTTACGCATGATTTAACAGAAGCAAAAAATATTAGCGACAATATTATTCTTATGGAGAAAGGGGAAAAAGTTTGGGAAGGAAAGCCAGACTCATTTAGCGAAAGCCTTTTTAATCAAAAGTAAAATAATTTAAACAAATTATTGTTTTAGATATGCTAAAAAGAAATCAGACTACCGCACTAAGAATTTTTTTATTTTCCACAATATCAATAAACTCAGCTTCTTTTACAGGACGCGAATAATAAAAGCCTTGAAAATATTCACACCCCAGCTCAATAAGAAATTGCGCTTGCCTTAAAGTTTCAACGCCCTCCGCAAGAACATTCATATCAAGTTCCTTTATCATTGCAATTGTGTATTTTAAAAGTATGGCCGCCTTCATGTTATTTTCTGCAGCCCACACAATTGACTTGTCCAATTTTACAATTGAATATGGATACTGCATAATGTTTGCAGAGTTGCTATAGCCAGTGCCGTAATCATCAAGCGCAAATTTTATTCCCTGCTCGTTCATTGTATTCATAACATTGTGAAGTCGCTCTCCACTATTTGCCGCAGTTGTTTCTGTAATTTCAAAGCTGATTAAATTATGAGGAACATTGTATCGGTCTATTAAACGGAAAAGCCTTTGTGTAATATTTTCCTGCATACATTGAACAACAGAAAGATTCACATGGATTTTTTTAATACCTTTATCTTCAGGATGATTTTCTTGAATATACATGCAAACTTTTTCTAGAACAATTTCACCTATTGCAAGAATTTCTCCGTTCTTTTCTGCCATTGGAATAAACTCATCTGGTGGAATAAAGCCCAAAGTCTTGTCATTTAAACGCACAAGCGCTTCCGCCGCCGTGTACTTTTGTTCAGCAACAGAGTAAATTGGCTGATAGTAAACATCAAAAGATTTGTGCTGTACTGTAAACCTAATTGCCTGCTCAACAGAAGACTCTCTTCTTTTTTTTGCAAGAATATCCGCGCTGCCATAAACAACACAGCTCTTGCGGTTGCTTCTTGCTTCCTTTAAAGAATAATCAATTGTATCAATAACATCGCTCAACGTGCTTACATTGTCTGGGTAGCCAACGCAGCAAAGATATGCCCACAAACTTACTTCAATATTGTTCAAATAGAAAGGCTTGTCAAATCTTTCTATGATTCTATTTATCCATGGAAAACAATCTCTTTTGTCAGCTACAACGATTGTAAACTGAGTGCCAGCCATATGAAACACTTTATTTTTTTTATCAAGAGAAACAAGAAAGTCTGAAATCTGTTTAAGCAAAAGGTTTCCATTTGACATGCCAAACTTTTCGTTGATATAGCCAAAGCCGTCTATCTGAATGCAAATGACAGAAAACTTTTCTCTGCCACTAAGAAGATTGTCTACTACTTTTATAAAAAGATTTCTATTATAAGTTCCAGTATGAGAGTCCATGTACTCCAACGGATTTTGCATTGTTAAGTATATAAAAAATACTGCAAGTGAAACTGCAAATTCCTGAAGCAAATATTTTGGAAAGCAAATCTGAATCAAGTTAGCAGCAATGTTCACAACAGTATAAAACAAAACTGAAACTTTCTGCAGTTTAGAAAGAACAGGCAAATGGAGAATAACCATTATGCAGGCATACACAACATAATACAATGCAGATCCATATAGTATGAACTGAGCAAAACCCCTGTTGTACACACCGTTTTTTATTGTGAACATAAGCCCTGTAACAGGAGTAAGCAGAATACAAATTGCACATACAAAATAAGGAACTATTAAACAAATAAACTGGCTTAACTTCAACTTTCCAGTTTCATTTATCATTCTATAAGCAAAATAACAATAGACTACAGGAATTGAAATTTGAACAATCATATGAATCATATGAACTGCATAATTTGCAACTAAATAATCGCTTCCCCAATAGCTTCCTGCAACAGCAGCAATCATATCAAATACACAAGAAACACAGGTAATTATTAAAAGCAATCTGTAAGCTTTATTTTGTTTTGTGGAAAAATTTTTATACGACACAAAAACCAAAAGGAGAATGAACTCCACTATAAATTCTGGTATGTCAAAAACAATTGACCATCTCATCCGCTGCAAAACCTCATAAATATTATTAAATACTTTTTAATTAATTTTAGTATATACCTATTTCCAACGATATGCAAAATAAAATTGTTCACTTGTATAGGTAATTGTATAGTATATTTTTTTTGCTATCCAGTGATGTGATTTTTTAGTATACTTCAAACATGTTTTTAAATTACGTTAAAATATTTTTCATTTCAATGGTGCCGCTTATTGAGCTACGCGGAGCTATTCCAGTTTCACAGGCGCTTAACATGCCAATTATTCCTTCTTACATTGTGAGCATTCTTGGCAACATGGTTCCGGTCCCTTTCATTTATTTGTTCGCAAGAAAATTTCTTGAATGGGGGAAAGATAAAAAAGTGATTGGAAAAATTTGCAGCTTCTTTCTTGACAAAGGAACTAAGGCTGGCAACAAGCTTGAAGCAAAAGCAGGGCACGGACTTTTCATAGCGCTTATGCTTTTTGTAGGGGTGCCTCTTCCGGGAACAGGCGCTTGGACAGGAACACTTGCCGCGAGCTTGCTTGATATGGACGCAAAACAGACAACGCTTTCTGTAATGGCAGGTGTTATTATTGCAGGAGTTATAATGATGCTTGCAAGTTTAGGAATTTTTGGTGCAGCGGGCGCAATCATTTCTAAATAGATTTTTCACATTAAGTGCATCATTAAAAACTTAAGTTTTTAGAGGCTTCCTTAAGTTTTTAAACCAAAATATTTCTGCAACTTAATTGATAGATATAGAAATATTTAGTATATTATTATATAGAATAAATAAAAATTATTTTACGAGGTATTCAAAATGGCAGAACCAGAAAATTGCACACACGACTGTTCTTCTTGTAAACAGAACTACGAATCACGCGACATGCACGAAAAGCTTCATGAAGGCTCAAGTGTAAAAAAAGTAATTGGAATTGTAAGCGGCAAAGGCGGCGTTGGAAAGTCTCTTGTAACAAGCCTTCTTGCTTCTAAAGTGCAAAAAGACGGATTCCGCACAGCTATTCTTGATGCTGATATTACAGGTCCTTCTATTCCTACAGCGTTTGGCTTAAGCGAAGAAAAAGCTCAAAGCGGCTCAATGCCTGATAAAGACGGCAAACAGATTGAATTTATAAAGCCTGTCATTAGCGACGGCGGCGTTCAAATAATGTCAATGAATTTTCTTTTGCAGCATGAGACAGACCCTGTTATTTGGAGAGGACCTGTTATTGCAGGAGCAGTAAAACAGTTCTGGACAGATGTTGTTTGGGACAACGTTGACTTTATGTTTGTTGACTGCCCGCCAGGAACAGGTGATGTTCCACTTACAGTTTTCCAGTCTATTCCTGTAGACGGCATCATTGTAGTTGCGTCCCCGCAGCAGCTTGTGCGTGTGATTGTTGAAAAGGCAGTTAACATGGCTAACATGATGAAGATTCCAGTGCTTGGACTTATAGAAAACATGAGCTATGTAAAATGCCCAAAGTGCGGCGAAGAAATAAAAGTGTTTGGAGAAAGCAACATTGACGGCATTGCAAAAGACTTCAACTTAAAAGTTTTAGCACGCCTTCCAATTGAACAGAAAGTTTCTGTTACTGTAGACAACGGCGAAGTTGAAAAGCTTGACGTTCCTTATGTTGATGACGCTGTTAAAGAAGTGGAGTCTTTAATAAAAAAAATATGATTACACCAGAAGAAGCAAAATCTAAAGCTGAAGAAAATTTTCACAACGGCTGCAACTGCGCCCAGGCTGTGCTATGCACTTTTGCAAAAGAGCTTGGTCTTGATGAATCAGCTGCAATGAAAATATCACAGCCTTTAGGTGGCGGAATGTGTCGTATGCGTGAAGTGTGCGGCACTGTTTCAGGCATGCTAATGGCATTGGGATTGGCTGAAGGAACAAGCGACACTTCAGATAAAGACGCAAAAGATTCTGTCTATAAACAGGGACAGGCTCTTGCAGGCGAATTTAAAAAAGCCAACGGATCAATTATTTGCAGGGAGCTTTTAGGCCTTGTTCCACTTGGCACTTCTGACGCAATGCTTGAAAAATCAAAATCATCTTCTTCTGGAACTGACATTTCTAAAATGACATCCCCAGTTTCAGAAGCAAGAACTGACGCTTACTATAAAAAACGCCCTTGCCAAAACTTATGCGGTGACGCGGCGGAAATTCTTGCAAAATATTTAGCACAAAAAAAATGAAGCTAATATGCGCTCCAATGGCAACTTTAAGCCACGAAGCATTCAGGCTTGCAATTGAAAAGTTTGGAGGCTGCGACGAATATTTTACAGAAATGATCAACGCGCCTTCTCTTTTAAACAGAGGTCCGTTTGAAAAATACTATCTTTTAAATGGGCCTGTTCCAGAAAAAATTGTTTGGCAGCTAACAGGAAACAAAGCAGATTCAATTTCAAAAGCAAGCGCTGTTGTAGCGGAGCTTGGCGGCATTGGCGTTGACATAAACATGGGCTGCTCCGCCCCTCAGATTTACAAAACAGGCGCCGGCATTGCGTGGATGCTAAAACCAATTGCAGAAACAGAAGAGCTTATAAAATCAACAAAAAAATCACTTGATGAAGTTGAAAGTAAAACAGGCAGACACATGAGGCTTTCTGTAAAGTGCCGCTTAGGTGATGACGACTTCACGGATGAAAAATTCTTTTCATTTACAGACATGCTAGTTGAAAATGGTGTTGAGCTAATTACCATTCACGCCCGAACTAAAAAAGAAAAATACAGGACACTGCCAAAATACGAATATGTAGAAAAACTTGCTCTTCGTTACGCAGACAAAAACATTCCAATAACTTTAAATGGCGACATAAAAGATTTTACTTCTCTAAGTTTTGCGCTTTCAAAAGCACCACACTGCTCTGGAGTTATGGTAGCAAGAGCCGCCGCACAAAAGCCGTGGATATTTGCTGAGTTAAAAAAGAATTTAGAAAATCATTCAGAAGAAAAAACACAACAAGTTGACTGCCAACAGCTGTCTCTTGATTTTATAGATGATGTTATAAAATACCAGCCCGAAGAGTTTTACAAGACAAGGCTCCAAAGATTTTTTGCATACTACTGCTTGAACTTTTCTTTTGCCCATTACTTTCAAATACAAATGATAAACTCACATTCTGTAGAAGAAAGCAAAGAGCGTGTTGTTGATTATTTTACAAAAGAGCCTAATGACAGATTTATTTTATTCTAGGCGCAAATTGTAATTGACTGGTCGGCTGTAAATTTTTTGCCTGTCTCCAAAGTAATAAGGCCTGGCTTTATATTCCATTCGTGGTCGGTTTGGTCTGGGTCAGGAAGTCCATACCATGGCTCAATACAAACAAACTTTGGGTCCCCAACATTCTGCCAAATCATTACATACGGATACTCTTTTGTGTTTACCTTTACTAAAGAATCGTCTTTGTTGTTTCTAAGTCCTACCCAGTTTGAAGTAAAAGCTGTAAACAAATGCCCGTTTCCAAAACCAGAATTATTTAATGGAATTATGCCTGCTTCGTTTTCATTATACATTTTTGTTGTTGGGGAATCGCCAGCTTCGTCATTTGCAAGCAAACCGTTGTCACAACAAATAACTTGAACCAAAGGCTCTCTTTTTTCAAACTCAATCTGATAGTCGCTGTTTTCAGTGCCTTTGTCATCTGTGTTTCTTGGGCAGCTGAACGCAGAGTGGCTTCCAAGACTGAATAAAATATTGCATTTATCTGTATTTGTGACTGTTGAAGTAAATTTAACGCCGTCATCTTGCAGAACATATTTTATGTTCAAGCGGAATTTAAATGGATATTTTTCTAAAGTATATTCGTTTTCTGTAAGCTCAAATGTTACAGAATCTTCTGTCTGCTCAACAATTTTATGCTCAAGGTCGCGTGAAAAGCCATTGCTCTTCATTGCATATTGCTTGCCGTTTATAATTACAAAACCGTCTTTTGTTTTTCCACAATGAGGGAATAGAACAGGCGCATTGAATTTCCAAACGTCAGGGTTTCCGTTCCACAAATATTCAGTGCCGGTCTTTGCATTCTTAAGGCTGTTCATTTCAGCAGCCTTTGTATTTACAGTAAGCTCCAAGTTTTTATTTTTTAAAGTAACAGTCATTTTTCCCTCGATGAATTATTCATGAATTGTTTTATTATAGAAGAATAATTTTATTTATGCAAACATAGTTTTGCTTTAAAATAAAAAACACGTTGCAACTTTTACATTACAACGTGCCTTTCTTTCTGTTAAGCAACAGGACTATAGATTGTCAAAGAAGCCTTTTGCTTTAAGAAGCTCTGCGTTTAGAATTCCTC
>JBAXYY010000133.1:0-6754 GCA_041670585.1 Treponema sp.
TTTGTAAATTATTTTTACAGTTGTTTCACCATTAGAATTGAATGACTCTTTCTGTGAAAGATAACCGTTGTCGTCATAAGTGTAAACTGTTTTTGCATCTAACGAACCGTCTTCATAATATTCTGCCTCTTCTGCCACACGGTTTTTATCATCTGACTTAGAAATTGTTTTTGCAAGAAGTCCGCCTTCTCCATTGTAATATGATTCTGTAACAACATTTGCTTCATACGTATAAATTGTTTTTCCGGTAAGAGCATTGCTTTTGTTAAACTCTGACTCTTCTGCAATTTTACCAGTGGCATTGTAAGTTGTCATTGTTTTCCAAACAAGCTCATTGTTTGCATCAAAGAAAGATGATGAAACTAAGTTGCGGCTTGTATCATATTGATATGTGATTTTATCAATAACAACATCTTTTGCAGTATAAGCAGTTGTTGAAGTTTCAAGACCGGTGTTGTCAAAAACATGAACATATTTTGCAGCAGGTGAACGGTAATAGTCCCCAAACTTTGAAGTAACAGAATAATCTGTTTTTGTGTAAGTTGTAACATTTCCTGCTGGTGTAAATGAGCCAGAATCAAAAGCAAAAGCACTGCATGTAACTAAAGCTGCAATTGCAATGATAATTGATTTTTTCATAATTCCTCCAAATGAATCTTCTATAATATCGGTATAATGTTATCAATTATAAACCATAATTTTAGAAATATCAATTTTCAATTGACAATAGATTGCTTAACATGAATAATTTAAAAATGCACAAAATACTTTTTATTTGCCACGGTAACATTTGCCGCTCCCCTATGGCTGAATTTGTAATGAAATATTTAGTTGAACAAGCAGCCCTTACTAACGAGTTTAAAATTGAATCAGCTGCAACAAGCACTGAAGAAATTGGCAACAACATTCACACAGGCGCAAAAGCAAAACTTACAGAAAAGAAGATTCCATTTACTTCAAGGCACGCTAGGCAAATTAAAATTGATGACTATGAAGATTACGATTTGCTTATTGGAATGGACAGTGAAAACATTTACTATATGAAAAAAATTCTTGGTGAAGACACAGAGCACAAGATGCACAAACTTTTAGAATATGCAGGCTCTTCAAAAGATGTTGCAGACCCGTGGTTTACAGGCGATTTTGATTCAACTTACAATGATGTTTTGTTGGGTTGCAAAGAACTTTTGTCTACGCTAACAAAATAACGCTTATTGAAAAATGACAGTAAAGGCAATAAACTACACACATGGATTTCTACGAACTAAAAGCATTTTCTGTACTTTCACAAAAACTTCATTTTGCAAAAGCAGCGCACGAAGTTAATTTAAGCCCATCCGCATTGAGCCGAATGATAACTCGACTTGAAGAAGAAACAGGTGTGACTCTTTTTGAAAGGAACAACAGAGACGTAACTCTTACAGACAATGGAAAAAAGTTTTTAAAGTTCGCGGAAAAATCACTTTCTGAAAAAGAAGAACTGCTAACTGATTTTTCAAACAAGACTGATGAAGTTAGCGGAACACTTCATGTGTATGCTTCTGTTACGGCTTGCTACACAATCATGCCGCCTTTTATAAAACAACTTGCTCTAAAATATCCGCTCATACATTTGTCGGTTGAAACTGGCGATCCGGCCGGTGCACCAAGCACTGTTCGTGAAGGCAAAGCGGAACTTGCTGTAGCTGCAATTCCAGAAAACGGCTATGACACTTTTGAGTGCATTCCAGTTAGAACAAGCCCGCTAGTGTTTGCCGCAAGCAGCAACGGACCTTATGTTGAAGTAAACGGCAGCCCCCAGGACATTGTTTCTTCAGTGCCACTTATCTTGCCAAAGCAAGGCCTTGCCCGCAGAAGATTTGACGCTTGGATAAAAAGCAGAAACGTAAAGCCTGTTATAGCGGCGGAAACAGAAGGCAACGAAGCTGTCATGGCATTGGCGGCGCTTGGACTTGGCATAGGCTTAGTTCCAAAAATTGTTCTTGAAAACGGACCTTACAGCGAAGGTTTTATTTGCCACAGCGCGGGAAATGCGCTTGGATATTACGACATTGGATTTATTCAAAAAGTACAAATCTCTGGAACAGAAAGCGTAAAGAAAATAAGGCTTGCGGTCACAGACATTTTGCACCACTCGGTATTTTAAATTGTTAACTATGAATCATAAATATAAATTGATAAAAATATTTTTCAATAAAATAGAAAGCAGAACAAAAAAACAATCCGGCGAAGTGTAAATACAGTGATTTCTGTCATTCCGACCGAAGTGGAGGAATCTATTTAATTAAAAATGCCTATTTTATATAAGAGATTGCCACGTCACTTCGTTTCTCGCAATGACACTTTTGCTCATCACTTAATTTACGGACATAGCCTTTTTTTTATTGTTGCAAAAATTGTTTTTCATTGAATTATTATTCATAGTTATCAATTGATAATTAAAGAAAAAAGTGATAAACTTTAGTAATTCTAAAGTAAGTTTAGTATTTGTAAATATATGTAATTTTGGAGTACAAAATGAGTAAGGAAAATTTAATTAAAATAAACAACTGCAATATTCAAGACAAGTTCCGTGTACAGCTTCCTCGCGTCGACTGGAAAATGCAAACTGGCGAAGCATGGCTTGTAATTGGGCCAAACGGTGGCGGCAAGGCTGAATTTATACAGGGGCTTGCAAATCAGTTTGAAATTACTCCAAATGAACTTTCAGTTGGTGAAGCAAATTCTGGCGATGGTGAAAAAATACCAATGTACTCTTCTGTATTTTCAGGAAGCACTTCAATTGTGTCTTTGGAAGTTGCGGCGGCTTTAATTGAAGAAGAGCGTGAACGCGATGAAAGTGAGATTTTAGATCATGAGGATATTGGAAGAACTGGCAGGCAATATATTTGCGAAGTGCTTGGCGGCTCTAGCAAAAAAAATGCGCCTCTGCCCCCAATAGCGTCCCGTCTTGAAACATTGCCACAAGTAAAATTGTGCGGCGTTGAAAAAATACTTGACCGTGGATTGCGCTACATGTCTACTGGTGAAATTAGACGAACACTTTTGTGCCGTGCTCTTTTGTCTGGAGCAAAACTTTTAATTTTAAGCGATCCGTTCGCAGGCCTTGATGCAGAATCTCGTGGCATTTTATTAGACTTCTTTACAACAATTGTAAGCAAGCAGTTAACAGAAAGCGGCGCGGACTCAGCTTACCCGCATATTATTTTGTGCATGGAACGATTTCATGAAATACCAGAGAGCATAAACAAAGTTGTTGAATTTTCAGAAAGAAAAATAAGCTTCTATGGCGACAGAAAAGATTACGAGAAGATTGTTGAAGAAAGAAAATTTGCAAATGAAAAAAACAGGGCTGCAGAAAAAAAAGCATTTGTAGAAGAGCTTGAAAAAATTAGAAATGAAAGCGACGCACTTACTGACGACATCAACAGCACTCCAGTTCCAGATTCACTTATAAAATTTGAAGACGTAAATGTTGGATGGGGCGACCACAAAGTTCTTGTTAATTTAAACTGGGAGCTTAAAAAAAATGAGCACTGGTTAATTCGCGGACCAAACGGCTCTGGAAAAACTACAATGCTTGAACTAATTACAGGTGACAACATGCAGGTGTTCCGTGAAAAAGTAAGTTTGTTTGGAAAAAGACGAGGCTCCGGTGAAACAATTTGGGACGTAAAAAAACAGCTTGGAATTGTAAGCTACAGGCTTCATGTTGAATATAGAATGGTTGGCGGAACTGATTTAATTTCTGTAATTATAAGCGGATTTCATGACAGCATTGGTCTTTATGAAGTGCCAACTGATTTTGAAATTGCAACAGCTTCACAATGGCTTTCTCTTGCAGGATTCAAAGGTCGCGAACATGAAACATTCAGCTCATTAAGCTACGGTGAACAGCGCGCAATTCTTATTATAAGGGCAGCTGTAAAAAGGCCACGTGTTTTAATTCTAGACGAACCATGCCACGGTCTTGATGAAAACAACAGGCAGAAGATTCTTGACTTGCTTGAAACAGTTGCGGAAACAGGCACTACAACTTTGCTTCATGTAACGCACGACCCGTCAGAAGCGTTGCCTTGCGAAAAGAACATTCTAGAGCTGCACCCAGGCGAAGAGCCAATGTTTAAAATATTAAAAAACTAAATTTGACAGATTAACATTTTAATGTGATACTTAGATTATCAGCTTGATAGTTTTACTATCAAATATTTAGTGCCTTTATTTATGAAGGAAATAACTAATGAAATTATCTAATATTACATTACAAAATAGCAAATTCTCTATGCAAAAAGAAAATGAAACTTTTTCTGTAACAAGAAAAGTTTTTAAAATAAACCAAAATACAAATGAATATGACAAGACAAAACGCACTTTTTTTGTAACAGATTTGTCTACACTTATTGATGAAGCAGTTGCTGACACAAAAGAAAATCAATTCAGCAAAGAGAATGACTTTTTCTTTTACGGCTCAGGCTACCAGTCTTGGGGCTTCGGTGGAGAAACAGAGCCTGGCAAATATGAAAGAAAATATATTCCAATTATTCCGCAGTTTAAAAAATATATTACAATGCCAGGTGATATTTCTTTTGAAGAAAATAAACTTCATGGTAGAAAACTTCAAGGGCACTTTGTAATTTATTTTAGATGGAACAACGTTTACTTAGTTGTAGCTTCTACTGGCAACAGTCCTGACTCCATTTCTAAAAACAATTTCAGCTCTCTTCCTCCTGTGGAATTTTCAATCACCAGAAAAAAAAGAATTCTTTGCTGCAGTGTAGATGCTGTTGGTAAAAAATGGAATGTAAATGAAACAGTCGCAGAGCTTTCTATTTTTGCAGTACACAATTTCTTTGAATTAAAAGATATTATAAAATTGCTTTACTCTTCGGAAGCCTCTGAAAACGACAAAAGATTTTCTTCTTATAAAAAACTTAGCATGTTCAAAAATAAATTTTTTGCTTGTGGCTGGGAATCTTGGTACAACCACTATAATGACATAAATGAAAAACTTATTTCTGAAGACTTGGAAGCTCTTGGGAACACAGACAACATAATAAAAACTTATGCTTTGCCAAAAACAAATAATGTTGTTTTCCAAGTTGATGACGGCTGGGAAAAAGCAGCAGGCGTTTGGGACTGTAATGAAGAAAGATTTCCTTGTGGAATGAAAAACTTAGCTGACTCAATTTCTAAAAAAGGGTACGTGCCTGGCTTGTGGATTGCTCCATTTATAATAGATTACCGTTCTGAATTTTGTAAAAATCACATTGACTGGATTCTTCGTGACAAAAACGGTAATCCTGTTGAAGCAGGGTTCAATCCACTGTGGGGAGCCGGTTCTGGAAATGACAAACCCGGACTTCCATATTCATTTTACTGTTTAGATTTGAGCATACCGGAAGTTGCGCAATACTTAGACATTCTTATTGACCACATAGTAAACGGCTGGGGCTTTAGATATTTAAAGCTTGATTTTTTATACGCAGGAATGTTGGAAGGAAAACTAACTAACGGCGGCGCTTCTTACGAATGGTATGAAAAAGCAATTTCAATTTTGACTTCAAGAAAAGCAAATGACAAAGGTGAAGATATTTTTTATTTAGGCTGCGGTATGCCTTTTGAACTTTCATTCAATCACCTGCCGCTTTCTAGAATAGGACCAGACACTAAAGAATCATGGGACATTTCTTACATGAAGGCTCTTCGTTTTAGCGGAAGAACTAGCGCTCATAAGAATTTACAAAGCACACTCGGTCACGCTTTTTGGAACGAAGGAATTTATTTGAACGACCCGGATGTTGTTTTCTTACGCAACAAAAATATTTCATTAAACGAAGATGAAAAAAAATTGATTGCACTTGTAAACTTTTTATTTGCAGGACAGCTAATGCATTCAGACGACCCTACTTTGTTTGATAAGAAAACAGACGGGCCTCTTACTAAAGAAATAGAAACACTTTTTAACACTTATGAAAATGAAGAATTTGGCATAGAAAATATTACATGCAACACTTATTTTATTTTTAGTAAATCTGGAAAATACAGTGGAGCAATAAATCTTTCTAAAAAAAATATCACCGTAAAAAACAAAGCGTTTGAAAAAGATTTGCTTGTAAAAAAACATTCAATCATAATTGTTGAAAATAAAAGGAGGTAAAGATGAACGCTTCAGAAAAAAGAAAACAGGAAAAAGAGGAACAAAAGAATGCTAGATTAAATCACATTCTTGCTTGCACTTATGAATTATTTTCACACGGAATTGAAACTGTAACAATGAATCAAATTGCTCAAAACGCAGAAATAGGAGTTGCGTCTTTATACAGATATTTTTCCACTAAAGAACTTCTTGCAATTGAATGCGCCACTTACGCTTGGAATATTGAAGAAGAGAAATTCAAAAGTGCATTTGATTACAAGAAATATCAAAAACTAAATGGATATAATCAAGTGAAATTTTCTCTTGAAATGTTTCCAAAGTTTTTTGCAACAGAAGGAAAATTCTTCCGCTTCATTTATTATTTTGACGCTTTTATAAAAGATAAAAATGTTACACCAATGCAGCTTACTTCTTATGAAGCAAATATCATAAGGCCAGAGAAAGTTGTAATTGATGCAATTACAAAAGGCAAAAAGGACAAGTCTCTTAATGATTTTGGAGCTAAAGAAGAAGAGCTTTTTCTTACAGTAACTCACGCGCTATTTAGTATGGCACAAAAACTTTCGCTAAGCGGAGACATGCTTTACATGGACAAAA
>JBAXYY010000134.1:0-6699 GCA_041670585.1 Treponema sp.
AGGCTTGACTACAAAAAAAGAACGCTTAATAAAAATGGAGCAGCTTCGCCCAGTTTCTAAAACAGAAAAGATTTTGTTCCCGCTTGAGTTGATTATTCTTTCAATTCTTCTTTTGCCAGCAGCTGCACCTTTAATTGGTATGCTTGCATTTGGTAACTTTGTAAAAGAGATTGGCGTAATTGACAGACTTTCTAAAACAATGGAAAACGAAATGCTCAACATAGTTTCTATTCTTCTTTCATTAGGAGTCGGCTCCCAGATGACACCAGAAAAAATTATAAATGCAAACTCAATTGGAATAATTGTTCTAGGACTTTTGGCATTTGCAGTTGCAACAGCAGGCGGCGTTCTTATGGCAAAAATTATGAACTTGTTCCTAAAGCAAAAAATAAATCCGCTTATAGGTTCAGCTGGAGTTTCCGCAGTGCCAATGGCGGCTCGTGTTTCTAATAAAGTTGGGCAGGAATATGATCCAGGCAACTTCTTACTTATGCACGCAATGGGCCCAAATGTTGCTGGTGTAATTGGAACAGCAATTGCAGCAGGTGTTTTTATAGCGACATACGCAAAATAAAAAGGAGCATTTTATGAATACTCTAAACGCTACTCAAATTGATTATGATAAAATAATTCAGAAGTACAAAACAATTGTCGTTTCTTTAGAATCAGAAATTTCTTTTTCAGATAACATTGTGCAGAACATTGTTTATCCAAAAGAAAATACGCCTAAAGAAATGGAGCTTTCTTTAAATAAACTTTCATGCACACTTGGTGAAAATTTATTGAATAAGATTGTTGAAGTTAAGTACAAATATTTTTTATATGACGAATGGGAAAAGTTTTGTGCAAGCCTAAACACAGTAATAAAAAGTTTTTGTAATTTATTTTGTGATTCTGATATGGAAGATTTTGTTAAAGCTCAGTTCAACACGCTTCTTGCAAATTCATCTCAAAGAATTAAGGAATATATTTCTCATCTTATTTCCGCAAACATGTCTGTAAATAAAGTAACAGGAACGTTAGAAATATCACCTGCTTACAATTGATTATTTAATAAAGTTAGAACAGTGCCGCTTGCAATTCCGTAGGCGGCATTATTTTTGTCCCCACGAATTTCTAATGATGAAAACTTAACAATGTCATACCGCTGTAAATTAAAAAAGCCCATTGCTTTTGCATGTACGTCATCTTTTTTTGCGGACACTGCAATTCTTGAGTTGCCGTTGCACACTAGAAAACGAACACGGCCCGCTTTGTTTAACATTCCCTCAGAAACAATTCTGCCGGTTATTTCATCTTTAGCGACACAATCATTTGTTACTTCAACATTGTTATTTTTCTCAAAAACAAAATATGTCATTTTAACAGATTCCCTATCAAGACCCGCTTCTTTTGCCAAAGACGCAACAGGTTCAACAGGAGTCCATTTTACTTCCGCGTGGCAAGTATGATTTTCTGTTTGAAGCACTGGGCACAGTAAGCATTTTTTTTCTGCAGTAAATATGCACGGCGAAATTACATTCAACCCTTTTTGCAAAAGCGTATCTCTTACTTTAATAAGGTTTCTGCTTGTTAAAAGAAGCGCAGGTTCGCAAATTATTATTGCTCCGTTTTGCGCAAGATGATCTGAAACTTTTTCCAAGAATAAGCTGCGTTTTTCTATGCAGTCAGTTTTATTTTTCCAAAGCTCGTTCAAAGCATGGCAGCTTACAATAAAATCAAAATTTTCTGTAAGAGCAACTTCTGTATTTTCAAAATTGCAAACAACACTTTTCACTTCAACATCAGGGAACTCTTTTTGCAAAATCTTTTTTGCAAGCGTAAGAGCCTTCTCGCTTGAATCAACAAGAGTTACTTCAACTTGAACATTTTTTACATCAATTATGGAATCAATAAGCGCCACTGTCGCAGGAGCAGGTCCAGAGCCTAAGTCTAAAATGCGAATCTTATTTGTTTGAGCAGAGTTGCATTGCTTAGTTTCAAACAGACTAGAATTGCTCGAAGCAAAACTTTGTGTTTTTTTTACAATGTCGTTTACTTTGCTTTTTACATCATCGGCAATAAATGAAATTTGCAAGTAAGAAATAATCCAGTAATACAAAAGATACGCGCCTAGAAAATTCTTATCTTGCATATAGCCGCCGCCCGCAAGATTTCTTTCTCCAGTAAGCCCGCGCTGCAGTTCAAGCAATGCTTTTGAAACTTTCTGCACTTCTTCTTTAGTCAGAACATTTTTCTTTTGCGCACAATGCGGCTGTTTGAAATACTGTTGATAATTTCCAGAATTACAATTGCACTGTTTTAAATTATTGTTTTTACTGCCATCACTCTTAAAATCAGAATGATAAAGTTCAATAAGAGAATCAATATGTTTTAAAAGTTTTTCATCATTCATTTTTGCCCTGTTACTCGACCAAGCATTTCTGTTTTTCTACCGTATGCTTTTGTTACTCGACCAAGCATTCATGTTGTAATGCCGTATGCCCTGTTACTCGACAAATATTTTGCTAACAGGAATGTGGTAAACGCTGCCGCAATTTCTGCAAGTAACTTCAAGAGGGTCAGGTCCGTTTTTCTTAATGTCGTTAAGCTCGTCTTTTGGAAGTGTGCGAATATAATTTATGTAACTTTCTTCTGAACAAGGGCATTCAAATTTTATAGTTCGATGAACTGGAACAACAGGCTTGAATTCTTTAAACAGTGAAAGAATCAACTCGTCAGTTTTGTGCCCGTCCCTAAACCACTTGCCAAGCATAGGCGCTGTTTTAAAATCCATCTCTACTTTAGAAAGAAGCTCTTCGTCATCCTTCCAGTCTGCGCTGCTTCCAACTTGCGAGCCAACTTTTTTTGTTCCACCAGTTTCTGGCATTACTTGTAAAAACAAGCCGCCCGCTCCAACAACACGGCCTTGCTTGTCCATCTGAATGTTTGTGTTGAATGCAGTTTGAACTTGTTCCGACTGAGCAAAATAATATGCCAAATCAAGCGCGATATTTTTATTATGTATATCAACTGTGCTTGTAAACGGAGTCTTGTCGCCTTGCTGCTTTGAAGTAAAAGTCATTGTTCCGTCACCTAAGAATGGCGACAGGTCCCAATTGTCAAGTGGCTTTTCTACAGGTATATGGTCAGTAAGCAAAAATCCTCTTACACTTCCAGCAGAATCTGCTTCTACAGAAAAACCTTTTGCAGGCCCGTCAACTTCATATTTCCAAGCAATCTTTTCACGACCCTTCATCATTGGAATAAGAAGCGCCCCGCACAAACAACCTTGCCCCAAAACCATTGTCTCTAATATTCCAAGATTATGTTGCGCCCTCATCTGATTTACAAACCGTGTCCCGTTAAAAAGTGCGCCACGAATTCTACCGTCCGCCATAACAAACACAATCATCTCATCTTTGTAAATTGAGTCCAAATGTTCTGTAAGTTCTTTATCTTTTATTTCTGCTGTTATCATGATGATAATTTACTTTGTTTCAAAGCAAAATGCAATGTAATTAGATTTTATTATTCAAACAAATTTAATACTTCAGATATTCCTTCAGAAATTTTATTCAATAAATCATTTGATATAGTAGACACTTTTTCTAACAAACAGGATTTATCTACCGCACCAACTAATGGAATAACCGCAACAGAATCTTTTGAAAGACTTGTTTCTTTTTTTGAAAGTAAAACATTTGGTGAATAATCAGCTAAAATAAGATTTGATGTAAGTGGAATAACAACAACAGTATTTATGTTGCTTTCATTAAAATCATTATTTTGTACAATAATTCCAGGCCTACGATAACCAGCGACACTTCCAGTTGGAATTCCAAAATCAATCCACCAGATTTCACCACGTGTCATTTTTAATTTGCTCCCACATTGCGGCTTTTGTGGCATCACAAGCAGAATTCTCATTATTTGATGATTTGCTGTATACTTCATTTATTTTCTGAATATGATTATAGTCAACATCTTTGGAAGTATTTTTCTTTTGTTGCTTAGAATTTAAATAATCAAGAAAAAAAGCAACTTCATCCAACAATTCTTTTGGTGTGGATTTAACTTTATCAATTACTGTTTCGTAAGACATAAATACCTTCATGTAAATAATATAGCATAGAAATAGACAAAAAAGTAGTATCTCATATAAAAAATTCCAGACTACAAAAGCAAAATGCAATGTATATAAATTTTCCAAAATTTGCGCTACACTAATTTAATAACACAGGAGCAAAATATATGCCATGCACAACAATTCTTGTAGGTAAAAAAGCAACATACGACGGTTCAACTTTCATATCACGTAACGATGATTCTTCTTCAGGACATTTTACTCCTAAAAAGTTCACTGTGGTAAAACCAAACGAACAGCCAACAGAATACACATCTGTAATTTCACACGTAAAAATCTCACTTCCAGATAATCCTCAAGAATATACAGCAGTTCCTAACGCATTAAAAGGCAAAGGCATTTGGGCAGCAAGCGGGGCAAATGAAAGCAACGTTGCAATGACAGCAACAGAAACAATCACTTCAAACGAACGGGTGCTTGGAGCCGACCCATTAGTAACAGGCGGAATTGGTGAAGAAGACTTGATTGTAATTACTCTTCCATACATCAACACTGCACGCGAAGGCGTATTGCGTTTAGGAAAACTTCTAGAACAGTACGGCACTTATGAAATGAACGGCATTGGTTTTTCAGACGAAAATGAAATATGGTGGCTAGAAACAATAGGCGGGCATCACTGGATTGCAAAAAAAGTTCCAGACGACTCTTATGTTGTAATGCCAAACCAGCTTGGAATAGACAGTTTTGACGTGCAAGACGCGCTTACTAAAAAGAAAAATAATTTATGCTCGGCTGACTTAAAGGAATTTATTCTAAACAATCACTTAAATCTAGAAAACAATTCAAAGTCTTCTATAAAAATAATCAACCCTAGAATTGATTTTGGAAGCAATGATGACGCTGACCATGTTTACAACACACCGCGTGCTTGGTTCATGGAAAAATACTTGAACCCAACAACATCAGCTTGGGAAGGTCCAAATGCTAACTACAAGCCAACTTCAGACAACATTCCATGGTGCCGCGTTCCAGAAAGAAAAATCACAGTTGAAGATGTAAAATATTTGCTCTCGTCACACTTTCAAGGAACACCTTACGACCCTTACGCAACATACGGCGACAGTTCAGAAAGAGGCGCGTTCAGATCAATTGGAATAAACAGAAATGATTTTATGGCGCTGTTTCAAATAAGACCTTACGCGTTAAAATCATGCAGCATGATTGAATGGATTGCAATGAGCTCAAATGTGTTCAACGCGCTTGTCCCTTTCTACACAAACATAAACAAAACGCCAGCGTACCTTTCAAACACAACAGAAGAAGTTTCAACAGAAAATTTCTATTGGTCAAACAGAATAATTGCGGCACTTTCAGACGCGCACTTTGGAAAATGCCTAAGCCACATTGAACAGTACCAGCAGACAGTTCAGTCAAAAGGCCATGCGCTTATTTCTTCTTACGACGCTCAGCTTAAAAAAACAAAAACCTCACCGGAGCAGACATCTCTTTGTGAAAAAGCAAATGATGAAATTGCAGCCATGCTTAAAAAAGAAACGCAAAAGCTTTTAAGCAATGTTCTTTATGAATCAAGCTGCTTAATGAAAAATGCCTACGCCCGTTCAGACGCATAAAATAGACTAGTAAGAAATACGTTTAATCATTTAGACTTTTTGCCAAGTTCCTAAGCTCGCTTCTACTGTTGCAGCCAAGCTTTTTAAAAATATGCGTTGTATGAGAATGCACTGTTTCTGGAGAAAGATGCAAGTCTTCTGCAATCTCTTTTTTTGTTCTTGTGCCAAGAAGCTCTTTTAAAATATCAAGCTCGCGTGAAGAAAGCTTATTACTAACTGCAAGTTTATAAATTGATTTGAACAAATAGTCATCTGCATTTTTATCTTCTGTCTCAACAATAATTTTTTTTGCAGCATAGTTGCTTATAATAGTAAATATTTGAACATTTTTTTCATCAGCCATCTTTTGCGAAGTAATAGAAAGTTCTATTTTTTTATCCTTGCATGTACAGCAGCCAGTCCAACTTTCTTTATTAGCCAACTTACTTTCTACTTCATCAAAGTCTTCAAATTTTAAAATATTCCAAAGGTTCTTTTGAAACAAATCATGTTCGCCAAACTGCTCAAGCGCCTGTTTGTTTATTTCAATAATAAGCCCCTCTTTTGTAATAACAGAAATTCCTATTGTAAAAGAGTCAACTAAAAGCTTACTTGAAGGTTGTGGCATGGTGAACAAATTGAATTTCACCATCACAACAGAATAAACAAAAGACGAAATAGAAAGTGCGCCTGTTGAAAAATCAAAATAAAATTTGCTAGTGTCACGGAACACATAAGGAATATTCATTAAAATTGGAATCGCACTGCCCAAAATAAGAAGTCCGGCTCTAAATCTATAATATTTCCACAGAAGGTTACTTTCAAATAAAAGAATCAAACACCCTACCAAGTAAGTTCCGTAAGAATAAATTGTATGAACATAAAACCATAATCCATATTTATCAACAACGTTAATCAAATGCCCGTCAATTGTAATAAAATGATTTTCTTCCCATATTAAATGAGAAAGACTTCCAGCACATTTAAAAATCACAGTCAGGCAAGGAATTATACAAAGTAAAA
>JBAXYY010000135.1:0-6538 GCA_041670585.1 Treponema sp.
AATTGCGCCTGCAAGAGAAGCCGGGTCAGTGGCTCCTGTGCTTAGAACGCCGAACGCGCTTATGTTGCCTGTAACTGTTCCAAGAAGTCCTAATAAAGTTGAGATGTTCGCGATTGTTCCAAGGGCCGTAAGAAGATGCTCAAACCTTGGAGCAACAGTGTCCATTTCTGTCTGCACTGTTTCCTGCAATGCCTTTTCATCCCAGTCTTTGCATGAAATTGCCTTTCTAATTACCTCTGCGCACGGTGTTGCTGAATTTACACAGCTTGCCTCTGCAACAGAATAATCTTTTTTATCTAGCGACGAACGCACTTCGCTCATCATTTTTGCATCGTGTTTTTTTGTTGTTATAAAAAAATAAATTCTTTCTATAATTATGAATGTTGCGAAAACTGCACATGCAATTATTGGAATCATCCATATTCCACCGCTTTTTATTGTTGCCCACATATTTTTACTCCTATAATTTTATTTGCTATTTTATCTTTCAACAGCGTTAATTTCAACACTTATAATTTAAAAGAAAAACTTCACTAGGAAGGTTACACTGCCGGAGCGATAATAATATTCGGAATTATTGTAGGCTCTGTCTTTTCCGGTGAACAATTTTACTGAATCATTTAATTCAAGACCTAGCTTAATTGAATCGCCGGCTCTAAAAAATGAAGTCAGATTTATTATTGGAACTAAATCAACATCTGTTCCTAATGATTCAACCATTGACAATGTTGTTCCCCATGCGCCGTTTGGCTTTTGCAATGAAGCAGAAAGGCCTACGGAATATTGGGTTTGTCCAACTGGAACATAAAGCCAGTTAGCTTTCCAGCTCGCGTCCAATGTTAGAAGTTTGTACAAGAAAGAAAAACCAATGTCCGTTGTTACAAGATTTCGGTCAACTTGCTCAAATGAATAAAGCCCGCAGTTTTGCTTTGTTGAATAAACTGGCTCCCATACTCCATTTCCAAAAGCTGTCATTTTCCAGTCAGCGCTTGCGTTCAGTTGGAAGTTAGAGCCAAGAGAAACTTGAGAGTTCAATGAAGCAAACCAGTCTGATGTTTCTGAAGGAAGATATGACAAAGTTGTGTATTTATATTTTGTTTCAAGCGAAGAGTATTCTTCAACGTTAGACTCAAGCCCGCCCTGCAAGCGGATTGTTCCCAACTTAGTGCTACCCTGATTCAAATAGAATGTTGCATCCAATGAGAACGGCGCTATTACAGAAGGGTCTCCAAGCGCATCTCCAACAACAAGCGCCGCCTGTCCTAGCACGCTGGCAAAATTATTTTTCCAAATGCCATTCAAACTGAATATTCCACGGTTCAAATACTTTGTTGTAGGACCTGTATATTCTTCACCATTTGCCGCAGGAAATTCCACATTGCCTAAAATAGATTCAAAATTATAAATTGATTCAAATGCAAAAGACAAGTTGCTGTTTTCATTTTTATTCCATGAGACATTGAACTTAGGCTTTAAATTTATTACAGGCGCCTTTGCCTCTTGCGCAGTGTAAGATGTTTGGCTTTGTGAATCTATGCCTTCATACCGTGAATAGAATTCGCCGCCACCAATAAGTGTAATTAGAAAGTCATGTGGCAATGTCCATTCAACATTGCAATTTGCGCTAACATTTTGTTTTGTCTGTGAATAAAAGCATTCTGACAACGACTGCAGACCGTCTGTTTTTGTATTGTATAATGCTGATAGATTTACCTTTGTATTATTAAAAGAAATCTGCTTGTTTCCAGAAAGCTCTGTTGTGCTGTCGTAGAATCCGTCTGCCGCTGAATGCTGGCCATAGCCGTTTGCGCTTTCATGAGAAAACTTCAAGTTAAAAGGATTGTCGCCACTGCTTTTATAGATTGAAAAATTTCCTGTAAAAAAACTTGGATAGCCGCCACCTACAACACCTTCTGCGTAAACTGCTTTGTCGGAGCCATAAGACAAGTCTGCCTCTGGCTCTTCTGCAACACTTTCACTTTGCGCGTCAGGGAGCTTTGGAAGAATTGACTCTTCGCTTGAAGACGGCACTATCTCTGAAAAATCAGGAATAGAATTCTTGCCAGCAGTAAGAGAGTCTCCAGAGACAACAGTTGTCACGTCTGGAAGCTGTATTTTTTCCTCTGCCTTGTTTTTATTTACAGAAGAATCTTGCGCCGTTAAATAAAATATTGTTGAAATAAAAACCACTGCTATGGAAATAATTTTTTTTGCTTTCATTTTTTAAACTCCTTATTTTAAAAGTGATGTGGCTTTTGTTGTAAAGTCGCTCAACGGATAAAGCTGCTGTAATGTTTTTAAAACATTTTTTGCGTCACCTTTTTTGCCATCAGCATTGAATGAATCTACGGCTCCATAAAGTGACTTTTGCGCGAGCAAGTCATTCTGGCTCATACGCGCATACTCTGCCGCTGACAAATATTTTTCTGCGGCTGTTGTATTTTTATTTTGCTGCCGTTCGTTCTGCGCAAGAATATAAATATTTTGTGCAGCATAAACACATTCTGTTGTTTCATTTTTCTTAGAAGTTTGCAACGGCACAAGTTGGTTTGCAATTTCAACAGCTTCACTTTGCGTCTCACTTGAACTCCATAGCATTGAAACTAGTTTTGTTCCAGCAACACGTCCTTCTATTGTGGAAATGCCGCCGTTCTTTTCATATTCAATTCTTTGCTTTACAATTCTTGTATCTTCACCAGACGCAAGTTTTTCCAGCTCTGAAATTTTTAATGATATGCCTTCTTTTTCTGCCTGTGTGCTATAATCTTTTTGAAGTGATTTTGCAACTTCAAGCGCATCTGAATATTCATTTTGCTTAGTGTACAACTGCACAAGATTTTTTTTACTGCTGTATACATAGGAGCTGTTTGGCACAGTTCCTATTAAAGTCAAATACATAAGAATTGCTTTGTCTGTCTGATTAAGTTCTGAATAACTGTCAGCTCCGTAGAAGTAAGATGCGTCTATAAATTTTCCAGAAGGGAACTGGCTTCTGTATGTGTCAAATCGTAAGACTGCGTTGTTGTAATTTTTAGCATTGTAGTAAAGTTCGCCACGCCTATATGAAGCGTCATCTGCTAAAGAGTTTGCTTTAAAGTTTTCAGCAATCTGTCCATATAGTTTGTCGCTACTGTCATAGTCGCCTTGTTTTGCATATATTTGCGCTGTCTGGTAGCGGGTAAGAACACCAAAGTCATTTGACTGTTTTGCATAAGGCGCAAGTGTAGAAACAGCCTTTGAATAATTGCCGCTGTCTGCATAAATGTTTGCGCATAAAATAATTGACTGCTGTTTTTTTTCTTCATCAGCTGAAACTTCAATTGCCTTTTCTGCTTGCACCGCCGCTAAGTCGTACTTGTTATTCTGAACAGCAGAAGAAGCAGCTGTGGTGCAAGCGTTCCAAGCAAGCTCGTGCGAAGGATTTTTCTTTGTAAATGAGGTCAATGTGTTGTAAGCTTCATTTGTTTTTCCAAGCCTATATTGTGAATAGCCGCAATAGAATTCCGCATACGACAAATATTTTTTTTGAGCGTCTGAGCTTGAAATATATTTTTTAAAGTTCTGTTCCGCCGTCATCCAAATTTTTCTGTTGAATGAAGCAACGCCTGTTAAGTACCAGCCTTCCGCAGAGTTAACTTGAGCAGACTGCTCATACGCTGATTTCATATATCCTAAAGAAAGTAAAAGTTTTGCATAATCTAGCCTGTCATTTTCTTTTAGTAATTTTTTTTCATCAAGAGATTTGTATATTTCCAAAGCCATTGAAGAACTGTCTGCTTTAGAAAGAGACTGTGCGTATAAAATTTGCTCTTCGTAATTTTCACTTAATTCATTTTCTGACAATGACGACAAAAGCTCCACAGATTTTTTATAGTCATCTGTTTTGTAAGAAGCAAGCGCGTAGTAATAAGTCGCCTCGTTTTTTATTTTACCGTAATCTCTTTTATACAAGATGCTTTTCTTTGATGATAAATTTAAAACAGACTGTGCTTTTTCTTTTGTAGACTTCCAGTCTTCTTTTAGAGCAAAATATTTTGTATACAAAGATTCATAGTCTAAATACAAATCGTCTTCTGAAGTTAGGTTTGCTGACTTTGAATATTCATCAAGAAGTGAAATTGCTTTGTCTAAAGACTTTTCTGTTTTAAAAGAGATTTCGCTTCTGTATAAACCAATTAGAATTTTGTATTCACGCGAGCAGTCTTTTTCTGCATTGTCAAAATAAGAAATCGCTTTTGAATAATCATTCTCATTGTACGAGTCAATTCCTAACCGTGTCCAAAATTGAGAAACAAGTTGTGGGTATTCAACAAGAGAGTCTTTTGCATTTGCAAGTACAGTTCCGGAGTCCTGTCCAACTTCCACTTGGTGCCTTGAAGAAACAATGTACGCTTTTTGCAGCGCAACTGACGCAAGCTCTGGTTTTCCAGAAGTTAAAACTTTTGAATAGCAGGCGTATGCTTTTTTGTACTGTGAAAGTTTTTCATAACTTGTTCCCGCAATCAAGCAAAGGCTGTCATAAACTTCAGAAAGTATTTGATCTGAAGAAGCCGGAAGATTTTCAAACAAAGAAATTAGCTTATTATCATTTGAAGTTTTAGAATATGAGTTGAACAATGTAAGAATAGAATCTGAATAATCAATTGATGAATAATTATTTCCATTAGCGACAATGTATTCTAAAAGAGGAACTGCATTTTCATAAAGCTCTATATTGTAAAAGCACTTTGCGGAATAAAAAATAGACTTGTAATTATATTTGGAATTATTTTGCGAACTATTTTTTTTGTAAACAACGCATGACCCATTAAAATATTCAAGCGCATTTTTATAAAGTTTTTTTTGAGTTTCATTTATGTTAGAGTCGTACGCTTTGGAATATTCAACACGTCCCTTCCAATATAAAGATGGAATTAAAATATCAGCACTGTCTTTTCCTATACTTATTGCTTTGTCTAAAGTTGATGCAGCCTCTTCAAGACGGCCTAATTTAAAAAGACTTTCACCTTTGTACGACATTACTTGCGCCGTTAAAAGCGAGCTTGAAAAAATTGATTCAAACTGTGCAGTGTATTCAACAACAGCTGGGTAAGATTTGCTTGCGTACGCGGAAGTTATTTCACTGTACAAATCACTTTCTGTAGATTTTATTTCTTCCGCAAAAGAGAATGTTATAAAAAACAATGATAATAGCAAAAGTAAAAAATTATTTTTTTTCAAATATGCACCCCTAATATAAAACAACTTAGCAACATTATATGTAACATTTGTGAGATTCCTCCACTTCGGTCGGAATGACAGTCATTTCTTAAAACGACAGACACTTCTTAAAATGACAGTCATTTCTTAAAACGACAGACACTTCTTAAAATGACAGTCATTTCTTAAAATGACAGTCATTTCTTAAAATGACAGATGTTGTTTTTTAATTACAATCATTGAGGGAAAAAGCTGTCGTCGCACTTCACTCTTTCTAAATGAACAAAAGAATCTGAATATGTGCCGCAGAATTTTTCCAAAGTAAGTTCACGTCCGTTTTCAAAAACAGTGCAGCCAAATCTTCCTGTGTCGTCAAAGTAAGGGAAGAAAATTGCACATTCGTTAAAAACCATTTCATCATGAACTAATTTTGAAGACTGTCTTATTGCTCCAAGATAGCAGTAAGAAGGCTCTGTAACTGCAAGAACATATAAAATGCTTTTTAATTTTGCAACAGAATATCCAGAGTCTTTTATATAGCCAGTTGTGTTAACAAGTTTGCCGTTCACTATTTCAGAAGAGAACGGTTCCACTGTAACGTCAACACCGCCATCTGTAAAATTATAATTTTTGCTTGAACGTGCTGACAACGCTTTTGCCGCAAGGTTCCGTGACCAGTCTAATGTAAAAGAAAGATTCCACTTTTGTGAAAGGACACCGTTTTTTCCAGCAGTATAATATTCGACTGTTGGTTGAAGCAAATCGCCAATACTAAGTTTTGTTCCAAGACGCGGCTCTACAAGTCCGTCAATAATCCATTTTAAAAATCCTGCAGTGCTTAAAGTCAAACGGTTGTCTTCAATTTCTTTTTTTTGAACAAGGTCGTCGTATGAAGTGCCGTCGTCTTCCGCTATAATTTTAAAAGGTTTCCCGGTGCTTATAGAATAAAGCTTTCCTCTTTCATTGTAGCAAGCGTCATCAGCGTAATCTATTCTAGAAAGATTTTCTCTTATTACTGCGGCCATCTGAAGCGGCGCATGGTACTGCTTTGGAACAACTGCGACCTTCTGCCACGGAAGGCATTGTGCTGTTATTTTATAAACATCCGCAAACGACATTGTGTACAAGCTTTCAAAACTTATTCCAACAGGAACAGACCTTGCGGCGTAAGAGTTGAACACAATCATGTCTGCAAAAGTTTTATTTTCACTTGGCTGGAACTGAATGTACACTTCTGCGTCTTGGTTAAAGAACATGCAAATTTTTGTAGGCTTGCCGGTATCTTTGTTTCTATAAAGAACCCAGCTTCCAGGAGCGCCAGACGGGTAAACTTCCATCT
>JBAXYY010000136.1:0-6501 GCA_041670585.1 Treponema sp.
AATTTTCTTAGATGTTGAATTATCACCGTCAAGAATCTTTACATCATAACGCATATATGGAATTTCAACTTTTTCTTCATTGCAAACATTCATAATATTCATATAGACATCATTCTTTGTTTGAATTAAGTCTGAGCTTTTTATCCATACAGCTAGCATTAAATTTACAACCGCATCACCAAAGCCATCATAGAAAACAGCAGGCGCTGGATTCTTTAGAACTGTCTTGCATCTAGCTGGAACTTTTTGAATTGCGCTAAGTGCTTTTTGCAAATCACATTCATAGCTAATTGGAATTTGAAACACAAGTCTTCTTGTAGAAAAAGCATTAAAGTTTTCAAGGTTAGAATTGATAATTGTACTGTTAGGAATGCGAATAAGCTGATTGTCCAAAGTTTTTATTTTTACACTAAGAAGACCAATACTGTCTACTGTTCCACTTTCACCTGCAACAGAAATAAAGTCGCCTATTTTCATTGCCTTTTCACTTAGTACAAAAACGCCACTTATAATATTGCTAACACTTGTCTGGGCAGCAAAGCCGATTGCAACACCAGCAATTCCCGCAGCTCCCCATATTGCGCTTAAGTTTATGCCAAACAAATTCAGCACATACATAATAATCAAAACCCAAAATAAATAAGAAAAAGCCTTATTTATCATCATCAAAGTATGGGCTTTTATTTTATTAACATTCTGTTTGTTAAAGAGTTTTTTTATAACTCTATAAAGCACATAAAAAAGAAAAATTGTTAACACACTAACAATTACTTTTACAAGATTGCCCCATGTAAGGTACTGTTTAAGTTCATCATAATGAAGCAAAGTTTTTGTCTGCTCTGCCATTGTAGATGCAACTTGAGTCACAGCCTGGGTCGCCACTGCAGTTTGCTCTTCCATAACCACACCTCTAAAATTTGATGAGGATATTATACCAACTTATCTTAAAAGATACATTAGCTTAATATTATTTACAGATATAACCAACTTCATTATGGCAGCACAAGTCATTTAAAAAGCACTCGTCGCATTTAGGATTTCTTGCAGTGCAAATATAACGGCCGTGTAAAATAAGCCAGTGGTGGGCGTGCATTAAATATTCAGGAGGCACTCTTTTTAAAAGAGACTGCTCAACAGTAAGCGGATCGTTTCCTTCTGCAAGCCCTATCTTTGGGCATATACGCAACAGGTGCGTGTCAACAGGCATTGTTGGTTTTTCATAAACTACATTCAGCATAACGTTCGCTGTTTTTCTACCAACACCAGGAAGAGACATAAGTTTTTCCCTTATTGTGTTTTCATCATCAGACTTTGCCGGAAGCTTGCCGTTAAAATCATTCACAAGCTTTTCACTCAAGCCAATTACGTGTTCAGCTTTTGTTCTGTAAAGCCCAATTGATTTTATATATGAAATAAGATTTTCTTTTCCAAGACGGAGCATCTGCTCTGGAGTTTTTACTTTTTTATATAATTCACGAGTTGCGTTGTTCACAGATTTGTCTGTTGCCTGTGCGCTTAACACAACACTTACTAAAAGACAAAAATCGTTTGGTGCTAAAAGTTCTGTTGTAGGGTTTGGATTATGAGCTTTGAATCTTTCAAACACTTCGACGATTTGTTTTTTAGTAAGCAACTTCATATTACTAGATATTTTTAAGAAGCTCTTTTACTTTGTCAGTCTGTTCCCAACTGAATTCGCTTCTTCCAAAGTGTCCGTAAGTTGCAGTTGCTTCGTAGATTGGGCGCTTCAAATCAAGTGTCTTAATAATTCCAGCAGGTGAACAGTCGAACACTTTTTTAATTGCCTCAACTATTTTTTCCTCTGGAACTTTACCAGTGCCCATGGTGTCGCACATAATGCTTACTGGGAACGGAACGCCTATAGCATAAGCAAGCTGAATCTCACAGCGCTCAGCTAAATCTGCAGCGACAATATTTTTTGCAATGTAGCGCGCCATGTACGCAGCAGAACGGTCAACTTTAGAAGGGTCCTTGCCGCTAAAACATCCTCCGCCATGTCTGCCCATTCCACCGTATGTGTCAACAATAATTTTTCTACCAGTCAAACCGGTGTCTCCAACAGGCCCGCCTATAACAAAAAGCCCTGTAGGATTTACAAAGAATTTTGTCTTTGAATCAAGAAGTCCTGTAGGCTCAAGGACAGGCTTTATCAATTTTTCAATAACAGTTGCTTCTATAGTATCATGGTCAATTTCTGGATCATGCTGCTGAGAAATTACAACTGTATCAATATGAACAGGCTTGTGATTTTCATACTCAATTGTAACTTGGCTTTTTGAATCCGGCCTAAACCAATTTATTTCGCCGCTCTTACGAAGCTCAGAAGATTTACGCATAAGTTTGTGTGCAAACATAATTGGAGCTGGCATAAGTTCAGGTGTCTCTTTGCAAGCAAAACCAAACATCATGCCTTGGTCGCCCGCGCCCTGCTTGCCTTTAAATTCCTTAAGCCCTTTTCCTTCAACACCCTGATTAATATTTTCTGACTGACCATGAATCATATTCATAACTGCCATTGACTTATAGTCAAGACCGTAATCTGGATTTGTATAGCCAATTCTTTTTGCAACATCGCGAGCAACTTGCTGAACATCAATATAAGTTTCTGTGTTGATTTCACCGCCAACTAAAACAAGCGCCTGTGACGCAAAAGTCTCACATGCAACATGGCTATTTTTATCTTTTGCCAAACAAGCATCTAGAATACCGTCACTAATTTGATCACAAAGTTTATCCGGGTGGCCTTCACCAACTGATTCTGATGTAAAAAGATAATGCTTATTTTCCATAAAAAACCTCTTTATTTGATTTATTTCAGACATAATATACCGCAAAAACAGTTAAACGAACATAGGTTTTTATCTATTAAGTAGTTATTTAATAGTAATATAAACAATTAGCATTTTTATATAAAAACTATGATTTCTCCAGTCAATAAATATAATTTTTTGATAAACAGTGTACTTATTTTCCAAATTATAGTATATTTAAGATAATATTGTATACATTAGCGACTGAAAATATTTTCAGTTCTAAGGAGTTTATTTCATGGCATTAAAAAAGACTTACTCAAAAGACAAACAAACTTGCAACGTAACATTCACTGTTACACAAGAAGCAGCTCATGGTGCAGAAACAGTAACTATCGCTGGCGATTTTAACAGCTGGAGTAGCACAGAAACACCTTTAAAGAGAAACAAGAACGGAGACTTTTCTGTAAAGATTCCGCTTGCTGCTGGCAAAGAGTATCAGTTCCGTTACCTTCTAGACGGAAAACATTGGGAGAATGACTGGGCAGCTGACAAATATATTCCTGCTCCATTCTGTCACACAGACAATTCTGTGGTTGTTTGCTAAGGCTAAATAACCGCACTTAAAGAAAGCCCCATAAGCACTAAGTAAAACTAATGCTCGTGGGGCTTAATTTTTTTAATCATTTGGCTTGCGGTAAAACTTACCTAATATTTCCTGCGACTTAACTACATTTGTAAAAGCGTTTGAATCAACTTTATGAATTTCCTTAGAAAGCAAATTCACTTCATCAGCAGAGACAACTGAATATAGCATATCCTTTTCTGTTTTTTTATAGCAGCCAGTTCCTTTAAAAAGTGTAGCGTCATGATTTGTTGTATCTTTAATTGCCTTGTAAACTTCATCCGGCTTATCTGTTACAACAAAAAGAGTTGTCTTTTGATAGCGTCTGTACAACCGTTTTAAAAGCTGAGTAGAAACAAACTGAAAAATGATTGAATATAGCGCACTGTTCCAACCAAACAACGCTCCAGAAACTGTAAGAACCGCCATGTTAAAAACAAGAATATAATTCCACGCGTCCTTGCCGTATTTTTCAGAAATAAATATTGAAATAAAATCAGTGCCGCCACTTGTTGCTCCAGCCTCTAGGCATAAAAAAATTGCAACAGCATTTATTCCACCGCCAAACACTGACGACAAAAGAATGTCTTTTGTAAAAACATAAGATGGAAGAACATCTGTTAATATAGAAGACAAAACAATCATGAGCAAAGAATAAAGCGTAAATTTTTTTCCAATAAAAATAAAACTAATTACAACAGGCACAGAGTTAAAAAGCAAATTTATCAAAGTGAAAGGAACTTTTATAGATAAATATTTTTCAAAGATTTCCTGCAGCAATAAAGTAACGCCCGTGAATCCACCAGGCAAAAGCCCCACTGGATTTACAAAACATTTTATATTGAGCGACATTACAACAGCGCCGGCGCAAATTAAAAGCACACGTTTAAGTTCGCCCCAAAAGCCGTGCATTTCTTTTTGAACAATAGTTCTAATTTCTCTTTCCACTTTCTTTTCCTTTTATATAAATAATCGTACGTTTATTTATATTACAGGATATATTGGAAAATGCAAGATGTCTTGAAGCAGCTTTTTTGAAACAACCGCCGTTCCGCAACTTCGCTAACGCTCCGGTCCTTTGGACAGCCTTCGGCTTTGCTACATGGCGGGCTAAGTTTTTTTATTCAACATTTGTTTATTCAAAAAATATTGAAACTAGACATGGAAAATGATACTATCTTTTCAATTATTCATCATCATGCTAAGGCTTAAAATATTCATAGGAGTTTCTAATGAAAAAGATTATTAGCGGCAAAGTAAGGGAAGTTTACGATTTGGAAGACGGCAGAATGGTCATTGTAACAACAGACCGCATTTCTGCATTTGATGTTATTCTTCCAACAATGGTAACAGACAAAGGCAAAGTGTTAAACGCACTTTCTAACTTCTGGTTTGACTACACAAAAGACATTGTTAAAAACCACATGATTTCTTCCAACTTAAAAGATATGCCTAAAGAATTCCAAAAGCCTGAATATGAAGGCAGAACAATTCTTGTAAAAAAATTAAAGATGATTCCTTATGAAGTAATTGTACGCGGCTATATGTTCGGCAGCATGTATGAAGCTTACCAAAAAGGCGAGCCATTCTTAGGAAAAAAATTTGACAGAAAATACGAACAGGCAGAAAAGCTTGACGAGCCAATTGTTACTCCTTCAACAAAAGCAAAATCAGGCCACGACATGAACGTTACAATCGACTACATGAAGAAAGACTTGGGCAACGAGCTTGCATCTAAAATTGAAAAGACAGCAATCGCAATTTACAAAAAAGCCTACGACCACGCTTACAAAAACGGAATCATTATTGCAGATACAAAATTCGAATTTGGCCTTGATGAAAACGGCGAGCTTGTTCTAGGCGATGAAGTTTTAACTCCAGACTCAAGCCGCTTCTGGAGCTTGGCTGAATACAAAGTTGGCACTTCACCAAAAAGCTTTGACAAACAGTTTATACGCGACTGGTTAAAAGCAAACAACTTGGCAGGGGATGCAAACATTAAGAGCATACCTGCTGAAGTAATTGCAAAGACTTCTGAAATCTACCACGAATGCGAAAAGCGCATCTGCGGAAAATAAAATTTCTATAAATAAAAAATGCCCGCTTACTCCAACAAGTTTTGAAGTAAGCGGGCGTTTTATTTTTAGCTATGTTCGTAAATACAGTGATTTCTGTCATTCAGACCGAAGCGAAGGAATCCCTTTATTCAAAATGCACTGTTACATTACAACAATTCCTTTATCTGTAATTCTTGCTTTTGGAATTACAGTCAATGCCATGAATGAAAGATTTATAAACGGGTCTATTCCTTTCTTTACGCCTAACGTCTGGGCTTCTTCCAACATCTTTGACAATGTTTTTTCAACTTGTTCGCTGGAGTCCAAGCTCATAAGCCCAAATAATTTTAACGGCAGCTTACCTATGATTTTTCCACCAGAAGAAATTGCATAGCCGCCCTGCATTTCTTTTATACACTCAACCGCATTTAAAATATCATCATCGTTGTCGCCGCACGCAATAATGTTATGCGCATCATGTGAAACTGAAGTTGCAACTGCGCTTTTACAAATGCCAAAGCCTTTTACAGGACACGCCGCCGCTGTGTGAGTTCTGTTGTGCCGTTCAACAACACAAATTTTATTGTAAGTGCTGTCTGGTGTAAAAAAGCCTTCAGCGCCATTTACTTTTTCATAAAGCAAATTTGTTAAAAGCTGTCCCGGAAGCATTTCTATAACTTTATTTTTTTCTTCAAGCTTAACTGCAATTTTTTCTTTTGTTAGATTTGAAAAATAAACCGTATGGAATAATTTTTTTGGAACTTGCATGTCATAGTTTTTTGAAAAATCTTCTGAGGTGAGCAACATGCCGTTCTTAATTATTTTTTCTGGATGAACATCGCCAATATTATTTAAAATTAGAATGTCCGCTTTGTAGCCTGCCGCAACTGCCCCGCAATTTCTTAGTCCGTAGAACTGCGCTGTCTGAATTGTAGCCATGCGGTATGCTTGCACTGCTGGAACTCCAAGAGCAATTGCTTTTGCAACACAAGTTGAAATATGCCCTTCGCGTTTTATTTCAGCAGTATGTTTGTCGTCAGTGCAGAAC
>JBAXYY010000137.1:0-6499 GCA_041670585.1 Treponema sp.
GCTGTGTCGTCATAGCCCACCCCGTTCATTCTACTTTCTATATCCGCAAAAAGAAGATGGTGGTTCACTACAATTATATTTGCGTCCGCAGCTTCTTTTCTAACTTTCATTACAAAGCACTGCTCACGGTACTGGCACCTTGAGCCCATGCAAGCGTCGCTTTCGCTGTTTATGCGCGTCCAAATGCTGTCTGGCGGAACAAAAGTTAAGTCGCTTTTAGAGCCAGTGCCGCTTGTCTTTGCCCAGTCCGCAATTTTGTCAAACATTTCTGTTTCATCGCTGAACAAGTCACGGTCGTTTGAAACTTCACCAAGACGCCTTAAGCATACGTAGTTCTGCCTGCCTTTTAAAAGAACTGACTTTACAGTTTTGCCAATTATCTTTTGAGAAGTAGGAATGTCTTTTTCCACAAGCTGCTGCTGCAAATTTATTGTGCCTGTTGAAACAATAACACGCTCTTTGTTTTCCAACGACCATAGCATTGAAGGAATTAAATATGCGTAGCTTTTTCCAACTCCAGTGCCTGCTTCAAACACGCCGATTTTGCCTTCGTTAAAAGTGTTTGTTATTTTTTTAAGAAGCTCTATTTGAGTGGGGCGCTCTTCATAGTATTGGCTTATTTTTGAAAGCGGGCCATCTTTTGAAAGGTAGAAAGCTGTTTTTTCTATGTCGAGTTTTTTTAATATTTTAGATTTTATTGGCTCAACCACAACATAGACATCGCTTATGTCGTTGTTGACAATGTAGAATCCTAAGGAGCTGTCTGTAGCGTTTGCGGCAACATTTTGGTCAGCGTCGCTTGGTTCAAGAACACCGCTTGGGTGGTTGTGAATCAACACGTGGCCTTCCCTTGCTTCGTTCTGATTTACAATTACAGAGTCTTCGTTTCCTCTTGAGCCTACTGTTACTGAAATTACAATGCCGGCTTCGTTTATTTTTCCTGCCCAGAATACTTCATTGCCATGAGCTTCTTTTACATCACGCTGCATGGCGGTGATTATTGACTGGGCGAATCTTTTATGTATGTCCAAAAGAAGTTCCTCTATTCTGTCTTAGTGCCTTCTGCAACGTATTTTCCAAGCTGAACTGATGCGATTTTTGGGTTTGTGATTACAGAAGGGCCTCCTATGCAGCCGCCTTCGCACGCCATTACTTCAATTAAGTTAGGTGTGTCTGGCTTGCATGGCAACTTGCCGCTGTTAATCATGCCGTACATTGCTAAAGTCTTCATGCCTGTTTTATCCAAGCCGTTTATTACTGCTGGACGCAAGATTGACTTGTCTTTTAACCTTGCCGCAACTGCCTCTTCAACGCCGCCTGTCTTTGCAAAGTTTCTGCCTGTTGAAGTTGGAATAACTTTCTGCTCTTTTGATTTTAACGACGCAATTTCAATTCCCTTTGCGATTAAAAGCGCGCCAACTTCTTCAATTGAAAGCACGTAGTTAACAATATTATCGTCAAAGCCTTCCCTTCTTTTTGCAAGACACGGACCTATGAAAACTGTAATGCAGTCAGGGTCTTCTTTTCTTGCAATTTCCGCAGTGTAGTGCATTGGGCTTCTTGTTGAAGAAACACATTCCTTTAGTTCAGGAACGTGAATCTGAACTGCGCGGACATACGCTGAACAGCAGGAGGTTGTCATCATCTTGTCACCACGGGCCATTCTTTCTTCAAACTCTTTTGCTTCCTTGTCAGCGCAAATGTCGGCTCCAAGGGCAACTTCGTACACTTTGTCAAAGCCTGCATCTAGCAACGCTTCTTCCAACTGGCCGCTTTCTGCTCTGAACTGTGACGCAATTGCAGGTGCATACAATGCCACAACTTTTTTCTTGTTTTCCATCATGTGCCTTATTACGTCCACAAGCTGGCTTTTGTCCATCATAGCGCCAAACGGACAGCTTCTCATGCAGTTGCCGCAGAAAATACATTTGTCGTAGTCTATTTTTTCATGTCCAGATTCGTCTTTTGAAATTGCACCAACTGGGCACGCCTCTTCGCAAGGCACCGGTATTTTTATGATTGAATGGTAAGGGCAGTTCTGCATACAAAGGCCGCAGTTAATGCACTTTGTTTCATCAATATGAGCGTGCTTGTCTACAGTTATTGCTTTCTTTGGACAGTTCACCATGCAAGGACGGGCAAAGCACCCCTGGCAGGCGTTTGTAACCATGTAGTGTGAGCGCACGCATCCGTTGCACGCGTCATGCAAGACTGTGAGCATTGGCCATGTAGGTTTTTCTCTTTTCAAAGCCTCTGCAGCATAATCGTACAAAGGCTTGTCTTCGTCGCAGTCTTCTACAGAGCAGCCTAGTCGAGCTACAACCCTCATTCTTAGAATAGCACGGTCGTGGTAAACGCAGCATCTAAAAGGAGGCTTGTCTGTCGGGGCAAGCTCGCGTGGTATGTAGTGGACACCGTCCCTTAGCTTTCCCTCTAATTGAAGTCGGGCAATTCTTACTAAAATCTCCCTGTTTATATTTGAAGCATTGTTATTTATATTAAGCATTTTTATTTCCTTCAGCTATTTTTTCTATTCTTTCTATTACATCTGGCAAGTTCGCGTCTTCTATAACCTCGCCGTCTATCTTTACAAAAGGAAGATGGCTTTTTCTTTCACTGTGGCAGTTTCCCATGCAAGGGCTGCCTGTTATTTCAACCTTATCCTGTAAGCTTTCAGGAAGCTTTTCTTCAAGAAGCATAAGTTCTGAAGCGCCCATTACAAAGCAAGCAGTTCCTGTGCAGATTTCAACCTGAATTTTTCTCATTTTTTACTCCATGGTTTTAGTAAGTTAAAAGACTAGCTTTTTATTACGGACATCTCTAAAAGCCGCAGTTTTTAGAGGCTACCCTTTTTTTACAAATATTGAATATGCGTTTCCTTCAAGAATTTTTCTTCAAGAAGAGAAGCAACTTTTTTTACAACATTGCGCCTAATTTCTAGGCCTTCCGGCATGTTTGGATCCTGATGCGCTTCGTTTATCTTAGTGCCAACTACAAAGTATATTCTATCAGAATTGCGGAATATTTCCACCATGCGTGTTGCGGCATTGTCCTTGTCAGAAGAATAAACACCATTGTTTTCAAGAATGTCTGCGACTGTTCCCAAAGTGATTATGCCTTCAGAGACCAAGTCCGCTCCTTCCATTTCTGAAAACGGCGGCACTTCCGGGTCAAGGTTCTTCATGTCAACAGTGATTGGCTTTTTCAATTCGCGTGACATTATGTTTGCAGTTGTTCCTCCGCAGATAACTTTTTTGCCGTTGAACAAATTGAAAATGCTTGCAAGCTCCTTGTCGCTTTCCTTGCTGATTGGAGGGCCTGTTAAAATTAAAGTGTCGCGTGGATTTCTAAAGTAAACTACGCCGCAGGAAATGTCGTCTTTTGGCTTGTAGCCGTCATGAATGCATGCTTCCTGCACTACGCTTTTTGCCAAGTCACGGGCGCTAACACAAGGGTTTTCTTTTATTCTGTCAAGCACAAAAGAGTATGCGTTTTCCGCAGTCCAGCCAAACGGGAACAAAGCAGTGCCCATTCCTGACTGAGTTACACCGTCGCTAAAGAACACAAGCCTGTCGCCCGGTTCCCCTGTGAATTTTGAGTAATGAAGATATGCCTTCATTCTAGGCGCAGTTGACTTGTCCTTTCTTACAATTTCAGTAGACTCTTTTATTGGGTCAAGCGCTGTCTGCTGGCGCACCAAAAGATAAGGCGGATTGTCGTACTCAATTATTTTAACAGTTGAGTTCGGGTCAATGTCAACAGTTGTGAATGTCGCGTAACTAATTCCACGTTCGGAGCAAACAGGAAGTGTGTTCATAATAATTTCCGCAGCCCTTTTTATAGGAATGTCGTTTGCCACAAATTTTGTCGCCATAGTCGCTGTGAGAGTCGCTAAAACATCAGCTTTAATTCCCGAGCCAAGCCCGTCCGACAAAGTTGAAATTGTCCTTCCGTCAGAAGGATTTTTTTCAGAAAGAAAAACATCGCCTGGGGAATGCTGCCCGCTTTTGCAAAGTTGAAAATGGTCCACCTCCACAAAAGTTTCCCCTATGTTCTTTTGAATTTCATCTTTTTGCTGAGCTTCACATGGACTTTCAGTTGCATTAAGAGAAGTCATTGTTGAAGTTTCATTTGTCATTGGAATTGTCCCCTTCCTTTACACCGTAAGATTCAATAATTGAGTTAAGCATAGATTCTGTTTCCGCAGCGTTTTCTCCTAAAAGGAACGCAATCTTCTGCACAACGGAAAGATTTTTGTCTATGACTTTTTGCGCTTGAGTGATTGTCCTTTCCCTCTGATTTTTTGGAGCAGTGACATCTTCAACAACTCCTGCTGCGCTTTCTTCTTTTTCAATTACAAAGACAGTGTAATGTAAAATCTTATTTTTTTCACGGACCTCTCTTTCTACCACATCTGGACCGTTTGGCGCAAGGACTGCTCTAAAGAATTCAGCGCTGCTTGTAATTGCGCTAAGGCTTGCTCCTTCCATGCCGGGCTTTATGTCGAACATTTCTGAAATGTCAGCGCCCATTATTTTTGCGAAGTTTTTGTTGCATTCAATGATGTTCATATTTTTGTCCGCAATAACAACACCGCTTGGAATTGCCCGCACAAGGCCGTTGGCTTTTTTCTGAGCAAGTTTTCTTGTGTAAGAGACGCACATTGTTTTTTCTGCAACTCCATCAAGTATTGCCTTTGCAAATTGCTTGCATGTTTCATAGCCGCAGCCGTTGCAATTTATTTCATCAGCTAAAGTGTATTTTCCAATAGAGCGCATTGCGGCATGTATTTCTTCGTCAGTGTATGACTTTGGGACAACAGCCTCACCCGGCAACGTGTCACTCATTTTTGGCTTGGCTGAGATTGTTTTTTCATCAAGTGTTTTTTCAGCGCTGTCAGCAAATTGAATTGTCTGCACCCTTTTTAACGCCAAAGCGGATTTCTTTTCTGTTCCAGGCCCGTTTATGCAGCCTCCAACACAAGAAAGCGTCTCTAAAAAAAGAGGCTCTTTTAATTCATCTGGATTAAGGCCTTCCAGAGTTTGCCTTATTGATTCAATTCCAGAAACAGCGATTGTTGTTACTTTTGAAAGTGGATTGTATTTCTTGCAAGAAGCAATCATTCCGCCTTCAAGTGGGAAAAGCTCAGCCTTTGCAGCTCTTCTTGGAATGAAGAAATCATCATCATCTGAGTTTTCATCTTTTGTTTTTAAAATTTCATCAGATAGATTTTTTCCAGTCGCAACTTCTTCTTTTACAATAAGCTCGTTTATCATTTGACGAAGCTCTTTATAAGTAATAGCAGCGTCAATTTCCTTCCAGACATCAGACTCTCTTTTTTTAGCAATGCAAGGGCCAACAAAGACAACGCCAATGTCATCGCCGTAAACTTTGTGAAGATAGCGCGCATGTGCTAAAAGCGGTGACGCGCAGTCTGTAATGTAAGGCGCATATTTTGGCATGTACCTTTTTATAAACTCAACTACAGCAGGACAAGCAGAAGAAATAAAAAGCTTCTGACTTGATGATGTTGTTTTTTTACAAAGAAGATTAGCAACTTCGTGTGAAACAAGGTCCGCGCCAAGCGCTGTTTCTGATATTCCATAGAAGCCAAGCTTCTTTAAAATTGAAACAAATTCTTCTGGTGTGTATTCAGGGAACTCTGATAAAAAAGACGGGGCTAAAGACACAATGACTTTTTCTTTTGACTTTAGTATTTGCTTTACTAAAGAAGTGTCGTTTCTATATTGCTTAGCATGCGCCGGGCAATTTATAACACATCTTCCGCAAGCTATGCAAAGTTCACCCATTACGGCCGCATGTCCGTTTTCCACTCTGATTGCCTTTACAGGACAACGCCTAATACATTTGTAGCAGTCCTGGCATTCTGTTTGAACAGTGTAAACTGGTGTAAGCGCATTCATTCTTCTACCCCCAAACCTTCTGCCAAAATTGAATCTAGGCTTTCTGGCGTTACATGGCTGTATATTTTTCCGTTTATTTCAATATTAGGGCCTTCCTTGCACAAGCCTCTGCAAAGATTTCCTTCAACATTAACCTTGTCCTGAAGTTTATGTTCCTTTATGAATTGAGTGACAAGAGTTACCATGTCAGAATTTCCCCTGCTGAAACATGAGCTGCCCATACAGATTTTTATTTGATTCATATTGTCTATTTTACTACAAGAATTTGTCTGTGGCAAGAAAATGTATATTTATCGTGTCCTCGTGATAATATTACCCTAGTTAAATTGCAAATGAAAATGTTACCCCCTGTGGGATTTCTTCGGGAGGGATTTGCAGTTTGACTAGAATGAACCACACATTCTTATAATTCAGGTTTTTGGTAACACCAGTAGGAGACTTTGCGGGAAGTCTTTTATTTGTAGTTTATAACTTTAATTATATGTATTCACATTTAATATAAACTACACGTTCCAGCTACAGCGGTCAAGTTTGAGCAGGTAAGTTTTATCTGCTCAAACAGTAGCTCCCTTTTA
>JBAXYY010000138.1:0-6370 GCA_041670585.1 Treponema sp.
GAAGCGCCATACACCAGATTTTTAACTGTATAAGATTCCAAACAAGCATCGTCAGTTACAATTGTTCTTTTTGCTAACAAAGATGAATCGGCAGCAGTTGTTGAAGAAGACGCGCTTGTTGTTGAATCGGCAGCAGTTGTTGAAGAAGATGCGCTTGTTGTTGAACCAGCAGCAGTTGTTGAAGAAGATGCGCTTGTTGTTGAATCGGCAGCAGTTGTTGAAGAAGACGCGCTTGTTGTTGAACCAGCAGCAGTTGTTGAAGAAGACACGCTTGTTGTTGAACCAGCAGCAGTTGTTGAAGAAGACGCGCTTGTTGTTGAATCGGCAGCAGTTGTTGAAGAAGACGCGCTTGTTGTTGAACCAGCAGCAGTTGTTGACTCAACAATCGCAGATGAAGTTGCCGTCTTTACAATGTCGTTGTTAATTACTGTTATTTCAACGCCAGAAAATTTAACATCTCTAGGATTACACCATGTAAGAGTTGCTTCTCCTTCTCCTAATGAGACTAATAAATTTTTAACTTCCGCAGGTCCATAAAAATTATTTGGAACAGCTTTAATAGAAACCCCATTAGATCGATTGCCACTATAATCAACTGCCCTTATTGAAATTTCATAATTTGTGTTATTATACAAATCTGTAATTTTATATAATGCAGCGCCTTTGCCAGCACTGTATGTATGAGTGTATGGATTGTCCTTATCGTTTGAAGATATAAAAATTTCCGCATTGCTAAAATCACTATCAGTTGGATTTGTCCAATTTAAAACAATGGTTTCACTTGATTGTTCTACACTAAGCCCTGTTATATTTTCTGGGGGAATATCATCATTCACACTATTACAACTAAAAAAGAGAGACGCTAATAAAAATATGCAAACTTTGAAACTACCTTTTGTTAATTTCAATTTCATTTAATAATCCTTTAATAAATCATTTGTCTTATATCTCTATATTACCACAAATTAAGTAACAGGTCTATGTAAAAATATTTTTAGCTAGAGCAGAAAGAAAGTTAGTTGACATAAATTATTTTACTAAAAAGAATACTGACTAAAAAAATTAAAAGAACAGCTAATCTGTTTAAAAAAAAAATAAATTATGGTACACTTTGCAAAAATAGTTGAAGAAGAAATTCAGGAGTTTTTATGGACAGGCCTTTAATATGTTTGACATTGACTGCTCCAACTTTAGCAGAAGATTTAGCTCTTGTTGAAAAATACAGGTCGCAAATTGATATTGCGGAACTGCGAGCTGATTTTCTTGCAGGAGACGAGAGGCTTGAAGTTAGAAAGTTTCCTAAAATGACTGGCATTCCGTGCATACTCACTTTACGACGACGTGTTGATGGCGGAAAATTTATTGAAGGTGAAGCGGCCCGTACTATTTTATTTGCACGTGCGCTTTCTTTTGCAGATCCAAACCCTCAGAACAATTTTGCGTATGTTGATTTTGAAGAGGACTTCCATGTGCCAAGTTTACAAGATGCAGCGCTTGCTTTTGGCACAAAGATTATTCGCAGTGTTCACGACATGGAAAATCCAATAACAGATGTTTTAAAAAGGCTTTCATCCCTTTGTGAAACTGGTTATGAAATTCCAAAGATTGCCTTTATGCCACACACACTTAACGATGTTACACTTTTATTTAAAGAATCGCAGAAGTTAAAAGACACTAATCATATTCTAATTGCAATGGGTCCTGTTGGAACTCCTACTAGAATTTTAAGTACAAAGCTTGGAAATTATCTAACGTATGTTTCTCCAGAAGAGACAAACAACAATCTTACAAATTTATCACATTTAGATCCTATGACTTTAAATTCTGTTTATCATTTTAAGGATATAAAAAAAACAACAAAAGTTTTTGGAATCACAGGGTGGCCACTTGTTTCAACTTTAAGCCCTTCACTTCATAACACAGGTTATAAGAATAAAAAAATTGATGCAGTCTATATTCCACTACGCGCTGAAAAAATAGAAGACGCAATTGATTTTGCAAACACAGTTGATGTAAAAGGTCTTTCTGTAACAGTTCCGCATAAAGAAAATGTAATTAATTATCTTCAGCAAATTGATGATAAAGTTAAATCGATTGGTGCCTGCAATACAATTGTAAAAGAAAATGGAATCTGGAAAGGCTACAACACAGACGCTGAAGGATTTTCAAAAGCGCTTCTTGATTTTATTGGAACAAAATCTTTGGCCCACAAAAAGGTCGCTATAATTGGAGCAGGAGGGGCCGCAAAAGCAGTTGCCTTCTCTATTTCAAAATTAAAGGGAAAGGCTTGTGTTTTTAACCGCACGTTAGCAAAGGCAAAAGAGATTGCGGAAGAATACGGCTTTAAATATGCGCCGCTTAACGCAGACTCTGGAATTCTTCTTCATAAATACAGCGATGTAATTATTCAAACAACATCAAAAGGCATGAACTGCATGCCGCCTTCTACGGAAGACAATGATCCAATTTCATTTTATGATTTCAAAGGAACAGAAATGTTGTTCGACATAGTTTATGTTCCAGAGACAACACCTGTCATGGCGCGAGCTGCAATGGCTGGCTGCAAAGTTACCAACGGCTACAATATGTTAAAATACCAGGGATTCAAGCAATTCCAATTATTTACAGGAGTAAATTATTTATGATTTCTAAAGACGAGCAAAAAATCTTAGCTGCAAACACAGCAATTGACACTCTTATTAAAGAAAAGAAAATCTTTAGTGGAATGAAGATTGGGCTTGGAACAGGCTCAACTGCAATGCCCGCAGTAAAAAGGCTTGCAGAAAGAATAAGCGACGGCACTTTGAAAAATATAAAGGCAGTTGCAACTAGCTTTCAGACAACACTTGCTTGTGAAAAGCTAGGCATACCTGTTTACAGCATGAACGACACAGCAATAAACGGCGAACTTGATTTTGCAATAGACGGTGCTGATGAAGTAAGTCCAAAAGGCACGCTTATTAAAGGCGGCGGGGCGGCGCTTCTTCGTGAAAAAATTATCGCTTACAATTCAAAAGGATACGCAATTGTCGCTGACGAGTCAAAAGCCGTTCAGACACATGGAACAAAGTTTCCTCTTCCTGTTGAAATTATTGCGGAAGCACGTGTTCCTGTCACAAAGGCGCTAGAAAAACTTGGTGCCACTTGCACATTGCGTGAAGGCGTTAGAAAATGCGGGCCTGTAATTACTGACAACGGCAACATGATTATTGACTGCTTGTGGAAGGAGCCTGTTGACGCTTATAAAATGGAAGATGTTATTGACGACATTACAGGTGTTGTTGAGTGCGGATTCTTTACAAAGATTCACCCTATTGTTTTTATTGCGCACTCTGACGGGAAGGTCTCTGTTAATTGTTAAATGTGAATGACGAATTGTGAATTTTGATTAAGAGGAAATTACTGAATTTTATTTCAATAATTTCCTTTTTTTTATTCAACTGTAAGACGGCTTGTTTCTTTATCAACTACATAAAGAGTAAGGACTGTTCCTTTTTTTACAGCGTATGGAATTGTAAGAAGTTTGCCTGTGTGGTTAAATCTTATTACTGTTGTTGTGTTGCCTTCAGCATCTGTCGCGTCAAGGCGAACAGGCACTGCGTAAGGATAGTCCGCAAGCTCAGCCTTGTAAATGCCGTAGACTACATCGTTAACAGGCTTTGAAGGGAATGCAAAATCTGCTGTAACACGTGTGTAGTTTGGAACATACTCTTCATCAATTTGCTGCTCCTGGCTGACTGTTCCTGTAATTTCATCTTGGGCCGCAACATGAGAAGTAAATTCAAAAATGATTTTTGTAGAAGCCATTGTCTTTAGAACAGAATCAACATTCTGATTTACAATGAAAGGAACCTTTGTATTTTCATAATTCTGTCCGCTGCTAACAACAAGCTGAACTTTTACAGGATCAATTATTGAAGTTCCTGCCGGCGGATCTTGTTCAAGAATTGTGCCTGCATCTGTTAAGTCGGCCTTGTAAACAGGCTCTGCTAAAACAACAAGCTGCTTTTGTCCTGTAAATTGAGTTTGTATTTTTATGCGAACATCATCAATATTTTCACCAACATAATTTTCAACCTGATCAAGAACAGTGCCACGGCTTACTGTTAATGTTATTCTTCTGTATGCTTTGACAATCGCACCAGGGTCTGGATTCTGGTCAAGAATTTTTCCTTCGTCTCCTGGAACATCAGAATACTTAAGCTGAATTTTTGGATAAAGCTCTTTTGCCTGCATTTCAAGAAGCGCTTCTTCTAAATTTTTTCCAACAACATTTGGAACCATGACTTTTTCAGAGCCATGCACTGAAGCAAAGAAAACAACAAGACAGACTAAAATCATTACAACAAAAGTAAGAATTACAGTCCATACAAGAGGCTTTCCGCCGTCACGAAGTCTTTCTATTTGATCTTCAAAGCTTGTTTTCATTTTCTTAAAATCAATTTTCTTAAAGTCAATTTTCTTAAGTTTCATATTCATTACCTTATCATTTTATTGATGATTATTCCATATATTTAGGAAAACTTAGTTTTTTGCACTCAGCTTAAAACAGTGCCAATAAAGTCCCTTGCGCCGTTCATAAATGATTTATAGTCCATTGCTTTTTTTGCCTGCCACTGAAGCTCCTGCGCAATTAAAACGCCGCTGCCGCATTGAATTAAAATGCCACGCTGTTTTTCATAAGACAAGACAGTGCCGGGAACTGCCGGTGTATTTTTTGGAATTGTGTTGTCCTGAACTGCTATTTTTTCAGCAGCACGCGCTTTTAAAATTCTAAGCTGAACACCTTTTGCGTCTGTAAAACATCCGGGCCATGGAGTGTACGCCCTTATTTCCGCGTCAATTTTTTCTGCAGTGTCGCTCCAGTTTATTTTGCCGTCATCTTTTTTTATCATGTTGCAATAGCTTGAAGCGCCAGACTGTGGTGTTGAAGACGGAAGCTCATTTTTTTCTGCGGTTGCTGATAAAATCTTTACTAATGATTTTCCGCCCTCTTCTGCAAAATAATTCAGCAAGCTTTCTGCTGTTTCTGTACCAGTCAATGTAATTTTTTTCTGCTCAAGAATGTCGCCTTCGTCTGTTGCAAGAACAATTTTCTGAATTGAAAAGCCTGTCTCTTTGTCGCAGTTTAGAATTGCAGCGTTCACAGGAGTGCATCCACGGTACTTTGGAAGAAGCGACGGGTGCAAATTTATTCCGCCTAGTTTAAATGATGATAAAAACTTTGGCCCAAAAATGTGGCCGTAAGCAAAGCATACAAAAATATCAGGGGACACTTTTGCAATTTCTTCCCTGCACGCTGAGTCTAGATGCTCTGGTGTAAAAATAGAAATATTTTCATTATGAGCTTCGTTCCATGCAAGCGCGCATTTTGCGACATCAGTTGGAACAAGCTCCTTGTGCCTTCCTTGCGCTGACGGTGGATTTGTTAGAACGCCGACAATCTTGTAATTTGATTTTTCATTCAAACTTTCATTAAGTAAAAGCGCAAGTGTTTTTGCAGAGGCTTCAGGACTTCCAGCGTATAAAACTTTTAGCATTTTAATCCTCCGTGTATAAAAAGATTCTGCCACTTTAGTTTATAGTGAGCTTGTCGAGCTAGAATGACAATAGCAATGTTATTTCTTTGCTTCTTTAGCCGCGATTTTTGCTTCAATAGATTTTCTTTTTGCTTCTTTTTTAGCAGCCTTTTTTGCTTCGTCTTCTGCTTTCTTTTTAAACTTAGCAACTATTTTGTCTTCAAATGCTTTGTCGCCACGGTCAAGATAAACTATGCCGTCAAGGTGATCATTTTCATGCTGAATGACTCTTGCTAAAAGTCCGTCAGCTTCTAGAGTAAACGGTCTTCCCTTTTCATTCAAAGCGCTAACTGTAACTTTTAACGGGCGAACTATTTTTTCATTAACTCCAGGAATTGAAAGGCAGCCTTCTTCATATTCGCCCTGCTCTTCTGAAGTTTTAATAATCTGTGGATTTACAAAAACCCTTCTTACATCGTCGTCGGCAATGACTACAAAAAATCTTTGTGTAATTCCAACTTGAGACGCTGCAAGACCAACTCCGTCTGCGCTTATCATTGTTTCAAACATTTCATTGAAAGTTTTACGAAGCTCGTCTGTCACTTCTGTAACAGGAGTGCATTTTGCCCTAAGAACTTCTTCACCTAATTTGCATATTCTCATTTTGTAACCTCTAAATTATTTTTTACAATATGTCATTTTGAACAAGAGATTCCTCCACTTCGGTCGGAATGACACGACACTTGTTGGAATGACACGACACTTGTTGGAATGACACGACACTTGTTGGAATGACACGACACTTGTTGGAATGACACGACACTTGTTGGAATGACACGACACTTGTTGGA
>JBAXYY010000139.1:0-6360 GCA_041670585.1 Treponema sp.
CCTTCATAAACATTTAGTGCAACAGAAGCCAAAGACATGTTGTCGCTTATTTTTCCATGAACAATAAATGAAACATTTTGCGCCATATCTTTATTGGAAGAATCGTCAGTATCAATTGCTTCGAGTGCTGTCTTGGTTGTAAATAATGTTGTAATTCCAGCAGCACGTTCTATGTACCAATTTTGACTTTCTGGAGAAGTAACATCCACAATGATTGTTATTTGAGCAACTGAATCTGTTGAAGAATTGCTGTTTGCATCATAGGCTGTGAATCGTAAAGTTTGATACCCTTCTGTTAAGGTTCCTGTCCAGTTCCAAGAGCCGTCGCTTATTGTTGCGTTTTCTAAATAAGAAGCAGATGTTGTGTTGTAAACTGTAATTTTTGAAACAGCTTTGTTATCACTGCAAACTCCACTTATTGTAGGAGTTGCAGATGTATTTGAAAGTGTAGCCGGCGAAGTAATGCTAAGTGTAGGCGCTTCCAAATCAGGCGCGTCTCCCAAGCCAACAGACAAGTCGCAAGAAGAAAAAATTATACTAAATATAAAAATCGAAAATAATAAATGTTTTTTCATTACTCCTCCAAGGAAATATCAAAAAGTTCAACGCTGATATAATTAGTTATACCAGCGTTATTTTTTTAGAATACGTATGCCCTTACACCAACGCAGCCCATTGGTATAAATGTTTTAATGCTTACTGTGTCTGAGTTTCTGTCAGAAGGAGCAAACCAAAGTTGGAACTCTGAATAGAATGCCCATGTTCTAAAGTACTTCCATTTTGGAATTGTAACTCTAGGGAATTCCATTTGGGCAAGAACAGCAGAAAGCATTTGTGGGTTCTCGCTTTGTGTTTCACTGAACAATGAGAAGTCGGCGCCAAGAGCAAATGTTGCAGAAAGCCATTCCCAGTCAGGACCTAAGAAAGTTTTAAACGGAAGTGAATAAAGGTTCGCTATAAGCTTTGCACCAATCACATTTCCGCCGTAACGTTTTTCATTTGAACTCACAAGCGCATACATGCTGTCTGTCATCTGTCCATACTGCACTTGAAGCTTAACGTTGTCGTCAAAGAAAGAAAGCCCCGCACCTACATCGTACAAAGATGCGCCTAATGCGTGAACGTCAAAATACAGTCCTTGAATAAATCCTGGAACAGAATACATTGACTTGTCTCCGCTTCTTAAGGCAAATTTTACATCTTCAAGATGAACGTTGTCAGAAGCAAGTCCAGAGAAAGTCAACTGTTGATTGTATCTTCCGCCTTCTCCAGGGCTAATCAACTTAATTGAAGGAGCAGTTTTGTCAATTTGAATAATAAATCTAGAGAATGCAGTTTCACCATTCTTAAAGTTTGCTCGTATAATCATAAAGTGGTAGCCTTCGTGCATGTAACTGTCTTCCATACGGTATTTCCATGCGCCACTGCCCTTTACTTTTTCAAAAGTGCGTCCGTTGTCAAAACTAAGCTCAACAGAATCTATTGTCTTCGCTTTAACAGCTTCTTTTTGTTCCTTAGTAGATTCCTTGTTGGCAAGAATTTCTATATCTTCATCAGACAAAGTGTAGCCTGCGTTTCCTTCAAGGTAAGCCCTTTGGAAAGAGAAGTCGCCCATTGTAAAGTTGTTAACAGTTACCCACGGACCTGAAGCAGAGTAATTTAATTTTTGCTCCAAAGACTTTACAGCAGGAGCACCAACCAAATCTGCTCTTACATAAACTGAATGTTCACCAGCAGTAATAATTTCCGAGCTAAAGTCAAATCTAAAATAACCTGTTGAAGTCAAGGCCGCTGTTTCTGTTTCTTTTCCATCAACAATTAGAACAAGCTTGTTTACTTCATTTGAAGTTTCAACTTGACCATACATATTGAATGTGCCGTTGCGAGTTTCTCCATCCATAGGGTAAAGAATTCTTACACGTGCATTGTCAAAAGATTTACCAAGCTCAATGTTTCTAGAAGCCCTTGTAATGTTTCCGCCTGAATCTTCACTTGTAATTTCTATATTGTAAAAGCCGTCGGGCATTTCGCTCATATCAATACTGCCAGAAATAATATCAGCAATTTCTATATCTTGTTTTTTCTCCGGTGATTTTGAAGAAAGGCCTCTTACTGTGCAGTACAATTTTTTCAAATCAACATTATCCATTGCATGCCCAGAGAAGAACACAACTCCAGAAGATTTAGAACCGTCTCTTGGTAGCTCCAAAATTAATGAAGGAGCTGTGTTGTCAGTGTTCAAAATGCTAGAGTACATTCCCTGAATTCCATACTTATCGTAAACCCTTAGGAATACACTGTGTGTGCCGTCCTCAATAACATGTGAGTCAAATGTGAACTTCCAGTTTTCTGTACCAACCGTAGGAACATAGGAATTGCCATTGTCCAAAGAAAGCTCAACTCTGTCTATTCCATTTTTATCAGAAGCAACACCTGTAATTGTAATAATGTCTTTTACAGTTTCAGAAACTGAAGGCGTTACAAAAGAAGCTTTTGGCTCTTCCAAAGAAACGCGGAACTTGCGAACAGCTTCAGCACTCTTAACACCATGCAAGTCTTCTGCTTGAATTGTCACTGTGTGCTCATTGTCAGTTAAAGAAGAAAGCGCTATTGGAATTGAGAAGCCCGCATTCTTCCCTTCAAGGGTTATGTAATTTCCATTGTCAATTTTATAGCTTACTGAACAGTCGCCGTCATCATCATAAACAACGCCAGAAACAACAAAGTCTTTTATAATTACTTCATTTTCTTCTGGAACATTTATTTCTGCCACCGGCTTATCTGATTCAGCGTCAATTTTAAATTCCCATGATTTCTTTTCAGAAACATTTCCAGACTCATCTGTAAATCTAAATTTCATTGAATTAGAAATAGCTTTTTCTTCTGTTCCAACAACAACTGGAACAAGTTTATTTACTTCTACAGGTATTTCTTTTCCGTCTGCTGCAACATAAGAGCCAGACTTTACATAGCCATTGTCTTTTACAGAAAGAACAACAAGAGTTTCACCGTTTACAACAAAACCTTCTGCTGGAATAACAGTTGCAATTTCAGGCTTTGTTGTGTCTTTATAAACAATACCTTTTTGAACTGTTTGTTTTCCAGAAGCATCAGTTGCCCTTACTGCAAAAACCACAGGCCCGTCTTCCTGAAAATCAAGAGGAACTTTTACAGAAGAATTCATTTCTTTCCAATCCACACGGAAGCCTTCTTCCATAGAAATCAAAGCGTATTCTGTTTTAACATTTGGCAGAGCATCTTTTACAGAGCAAGAAATTGTCAGCTCATTTTTAAGCCATGCCGCATTTACAGGACTTTCAATTGTAACTTCTGGAGCTTCATAATCAGCAATTATTGAATTAAGTTTGTACTGATGATTTTTTCCATTGCCGTCCGCAACTGAAATTACAACATCTTTATAAACACCTTCTTGAACAGGTGTAATTTTTAATATCTTTCCAGCAACTTCAACACTCAAAGCACTAGATGCGCTGTTTGTTCCAGAAACAACTTCCGCTGTAACAGGGTCCGCAAAATTTGCGCAACTGTAAATTGACTCATTGCTTCCTAAAATGTATGAATCTTTTTCCACAGAAGGCATCCAATAGAATGTGCTGTTATCTTCAACCGTCGCTAAAGCAGAGTCACGAATTACAAAGACATGCGCTGTTGTAGAAACCGCCGCTTCTTTTCCGCAAACTGTATCTATTTTTATTTCAGTAAATCTTGCGGCACAACCAGCTAAAGAAATTTCTACATCAAATTGAGTTTTATCTTCTGTCTTTTTAACAACAGCTTTTTTTGAAGCACCATTGTTTATTGTGTAGCTAACAGCAGGAGTTCCAGAAGAAGACGCAACATGAATTGTAAACACAGGAGCTGCATTTTTTGAATTTGCAGCAGGAACAACTACTTTCATTCCGCTTGTGTAAGGCTCTTCACCAACAGAACCAAATGTCACAACTCCAGTTTCATCTACAACATCAGCAGACTCAAAACTGTCAGCACCTCTTTCAATTCCCAAATTTGTAAAGAAGAATTCATATTGATTTTGTGAAGTTCTTCCATAAACATCTTCAGCAATAACATTTAATGTTTTAAATCCCCAGCAATTTTCTGGAAGAGCAACATTAACAGCAACTGTAGCCGCTGGCTTCTTAAGTGAATTTTCCACAGCGTCCGCACCGCTAAATTGATAAGTGATTTTACTAATTCCGCATGCTGCAAAAACACTAGTTGTTAGCACCGAGCTAGACTCTGGATTTACTTCCATAAATGAAGAATACAATCTATTTTTTTCTGTAGGCGCAAATGAATCAGGCTCAGCCGCTGCAACAACATGCGCTTCTTCAAACGCAGGCATTTTTCCTTTGTAAACAAAAGACGCTTTTACTGCATTTCCAACAATGCCATTTACATCATCAGCATAAACTGTAACCGCATGTGCTCCAAAAGAAAGCTCGCTATTTTCTGCCAATATATTTACAGAAAAAACTCCGTCTGTAGCAATGCTCTTTTTTTCTCCATTATCAATCTGATAATATACATTCGCAACTTTATCATCATCTTTTGCAATTCCCTGCAGCCAAACTTCATCAACCGCTTCTTTTTCTTTTGGAGTGAATAAAGTTACAACAGGTTTATCAAGTTCAGAATTCACTGACTGTTTTTGTGAAAATGAAATTGTGTTATTAGCCTTATCTGTTGCAGTTACAGAAATATTTACACCCTTGTCTTTTATTCCACCAACATCACAATCAAAAGAGAAGAAAGGATTTCCTGGAATCAATTCAATTGTGCCTTTGTTATTTCCATAGCTCCATGAAACAGAAGAAATATTGCTTGTGTCTTTTGCATATCCTGCAACTGTAAACTTTCCATTTACAACTTCATCTTTTGCAGGAGAAACTATTTTAACTTCAGGATTTGTATTATCAACAAAAAGAAGGAACGCATACATTCCCTGTGTATTTATAGAGTCATGACCTTTGAACCACAAAACCTGCGGCCCGTCTGAAAGTTTTTTTGTATCAAGTACAAATTCAAAAGAAGTTTCGTTTGTTTTTTTATTTGTAGAAATTTTCAACTGATTAAAAGTTTGTCCTTTATCAATTGAATAAGATAAATCTTTAATTCCGTTGCCGTCTGCAATTGTACCAGTAAGCTTTTGCTTTCCAGAAACAAGTGTGCCCATCATAGGATTGCTCAAAGCTGTCTGAGGAGCATTGCGGTTTAAAATCCAAGTTATAGTTTTTTCTTTTCCTTTTAAATCATTTATATCATAGCCATAAACTGTAATTGTATGAGAACCTTCAGCCAAGTCTTTTGTATTCAAATAAAATGACCAGAAGTCTGTCCCTTCTGCCTGTATTGCATTTTCTGAATCTCCATCAAAAACAAGCCACACTGATTTTACAGCGTCATCGTCCGCGCAAGTTCCTACTATATTTAGATTGCCGTTTACAACCATGTTTGAATAAGGATTTGTAATTCCAACATTTGGCAAGTCCGACTCGGGATCTATAAAAATATTATAAGGTCCTGCTAAAGTCTGATTTGCTCCGGTATCAACAGCGGTTACTAGAATATTATATTTGCCCGCCTTTCTACCTTCCAAATCAAAGGTATTTGTCCAGCTATCTGTCTGGTTGGCTGTCTGTTCTTCAGTATCTTTTTTGCCCATTGAAAATACTGAAGAAAATAATAAAAACATAATTGAAATAATTACTAGTGCTTTTTTCAATTTTCTTTCCCCTTTTTTTATAAATTTTATAAAATATCTCTTATTTTATCGACTATATATCAATCTTATTAACAACATAATCTCTAAAAACTCTTTTGTAAAGTAAGTTTTACATTATTTAAGTAAATTTTAAGTATTTTAGCTAAATTTAGCTACTTTTTAGGTACTTTTAAAATAAAACTCATTTATATGATTTTGCATATCAAAAAGTACAGAAAATTCCTTTAGTCATTATTCCCTATACCTTTTATAATTATTTTATTTAATAATGTAGGCACTATGAAAACTCAAAGAAAATTTTTTATTTCCTTACTGGCTATTTTATCAATTTCATTTTCAATTTTTGCAGATGATAAAATTCCTTCACTAAAAGAATCCTTAACAAACTCATTCTTAGTTGGTACTGCAATGAATCCAGCGGACACTTACTCTGGAAAAAGATGCGACTTAATAAAAAAACATTTTTCACTTATTGTCGCAGAAAATTCTATGAAGCCACAGTATGTTGAACCGTTGCGTGGCAAATTTAATTTTTCTGACACTGATAAAATAATCGACTTTGCAAACAACAATAATCTTCAAGCAAGATGGCACACACTTTGCTGGCACAGTCAAAC
>JBAXYY010000140.1:0-6264 GCA_041670585.1 Treponema sp.
CTTGAGCAGAACAATGTTAAGACAAACATAACTACAATTTACAGAAGGCTTGAAAAGTTAGTTGATGAAAAAAAAGTAATCACACATTCTTCTGAAGACTGCAAAAAAGCGTTGTTCCAATATGTTGCCGACGACGAAGACTGCATGCACCACTTGCACATTCAATGCTCCAACTGTTCTAAAATAATTCACCTTGATTCAAAAGAGGCTGATGATTTTGTAAAAAGCATTGCTAAAAAAAATGGAATAGAAATTGATTTTTCAAAGACAATTTTGTACGGTCTTTGCGATGACTGTCGCAAGAATAAAAAATAAGAAATAAGAAATAAAAACACCTTGTGCTTCCATCTTAAAATAAAAAAGCCGCTCACTCGCAATGAATGAACGGCTTTATAGTTTTAAAGTCTAACCTAAGATTAGAATACAGCTACAACGTCTCCGTTTGGATATGTTGTCTGAATGTAGTCTTTTACTTCCTGGCTTGTAAGCGCTTTTGCAAGTGCCTGAATGCGTGGATCGTTCTGCATACCGTCTTTTACTGTAAGAATGTTCACATAAGGTGAATCTTTTCCTTCAACAACAAGACCGTCTTTTGCAGCAGTAAGGCCCGCTGGAATTGCATAGTTGCCGTTTATAACAGCCGCATCAACATCATCAAGAACACGTGGCAATGTTGCAGCTTCAATTTCGTTGAACTTCAAGTTCTTTGTATTTTCTGTAATGTCTGCTGGAACTGCCTGAAGGTTAGATGAATCTTCAAGTTTAATAAGTCCTGCTGACTGTAAAAGAAGAAGCGCACGTCCTTCATTAGTTGGGTCGTTTGGAATTGCAATTGTTGAACCGTCTGCTAAATCATTTACTGATTTTATTTTGTGTGAATAAAGAGCAAGTGGCTCTACGTGTACGCCAACAACGCTCACAAGGTGATATCCTTTTTCTGCATTGAAAGAATCCATGTAAGGTTTGTGCTGAAAATAGTTAGCATCAATTTCACCTGATTCAACAGCTTCATTTGGTGTAACGTAATCAGTGAATTCTACAACTTTAAGTGTGATTCCCTGTTTTGCCAAATCATCTACGAGCAAGTTTAAAATTGCCGCGTGAGGTTCCGGAGTTGCTCCAACAGTAAGAACTTTATTCTCCTGTTTTTTAGAGCAGCCTGTTAAAGTAAGAGCGAGCAAAGTTCCTACCAAAGCAAAAGCCTTTAAAAATTTTTTCATTATAAGCCTCCTCTAGTTTTTAGAGTTTATAAAATATACATTTATATTACCTACTATGTCAATAGGTAATTGCTAACGTTTTGCAGAAACTGAATGTGACAGTTTTGTTCCAATCATTTGAATCAATTCTACAATTATTAAAATCACAATAACTGCAATCGCCATAATTAAAGGCCTGAACCTTTGGTAGCCGTAACGAATTGCAAGGTCGCCCAATCCGCCGCCGCCAATTGCACCAGCCATTGCTGAATATCCAATCAAGTTTATTATTGTCAAAGTAATTCCATCAATTAAAGAAGGCAACGACTCTGGAAGAAGCACTTTGCAAATAATCTGCATTGTTGTAGAGCCCATTGAACGTGCCGCCTGCACAACACCAGGGTCAACTTCTTTTAAAGCAGTTTCTATTACGCGGGCAACAAAAGGAGCCGCTGCTATAGAAAGAGGCACAATTGTCGCTTTAGTTCCAATGCTTGTTCCAACTAAAATTCTAGAAAGAGGAAAAAGTATAATCATTAAAATGATAAAAGGAAAAGAGCGCAAAACATTTACAATTCTAGTTAGCACTTGGTACAAAACAGGACGCGGTTTTATTCCAGACTGCGGGTCGCTTATGCAAAGAAGTATTCCTAAAGGAAGCCCCAGCAAAAGGCTGAACAGTGTAGAAAAAATCACCATCTCAAAAGTTTGAAGAGTTGCCTGGCTTACAAGCATGAATATTTTATGTGCATCCATTTTATTTATCCTCCGTTACTAATACGCCTTCGCTTTTTAAATAAGCTAGAGCTTTTTCCACTTCTGCTTTTTCACCAGTGATGTCTGTTAGCAATGTTCCAACTTTGCTTTCTGGAAGCTTTTGAATTCCGCCAGCCCTTATGTTGAATTCAATTTTAAACTTCTGCGCCATTTTTGAAAGAACAGGCTCGTCTGTAAGCGTGTTTGTAAAACGAAGTGTGTATTTGCCGCCGTCTTCTGACCAGCGTACAATGCCATTTTTATTTTCTGAAGATTCTGTTTGAGGAGCAAGGTTCGCTAAGAAATCTTTTGTGACAGGGCTTTTTGGAGAAAGGAATATTTCATTTACAGTGCCCTGCTCTACAACCTGACCGTTGTTCACAACTGCAACCAAACTGCATGCGTCGCGTACAACTTCCATTTGGTGTGTAATCATAACTACAGTTAAGTTCATCTGCGCTTGTATTTTTCTAATCAAACTTAGAATTGACTGCGTTGTCTGCGGGTCAAGAGCGCTTGTTGCTTCGTCGCAAAAAAGAATGTCCGGCTTGTTTGCCAAAGCGCGTGCAATTGCAATACGCTGTTTTTGTCCGCCAGAAAGTGTGCTTATTGGCGCATTTTTTCTGTCAGCTAAATCTACTAAATCTAGAAGCTCTGTAACTCTTGATTCAATTTCATTTTTTGGAGTTTTACATATTTCTAGAGGGTACGCTATATTTTCACCGGCAGTTCTTGAAGTGAACAAGTTGAAGTTTTGAAATATCATGCCAAGTCTTCTGCGGCGTTCAATCAAATTCTTTCCAGTAAGATTATCAACTCTTTCATTGTCGTAATAAACAGAGCCGCTGTCTGGAGTTTCAAGAAGGCTTATTAAACGGACAAGTGTGGACTTTCCTGCGCCGCTTTTTCCAATAATGCCAAATATGCCGTTTGAAGGAATGTTTAAGCTAATGTCGTTTACAGCATGAACTTCTGGAACATTTCTTCCAGCTTTGTAAGTTTTAACTAGATTGTTTAATTTAATTTGCATGAAGTTAGTATAGAAAAACGCCCCCAAAAGAGCAATAAGAGTAATAAAAGAGTTAAAATAAAAATTTTAAAGTCAAAGTTAATTTGACAAGTGGTAAAACGAGCCTTATAATTCATCTTACATGAAAAAAAGATTTTTTTATATTTTTTAGGAGGATAAATAATATGAAAAAGATTTTAGGGATTGCAACAGCATTGGCAGCAGCACTAATGCTTGCTTCTTGTGCTTCAACAGCAAAAGCAGAAAAGAAAGCGACACCTGCAAAAACAGAAGCAAAGGCAACTACAGCAGCAACAGCAACAGCTGTACCAGAGCATGGAGTTATCTATAGTGGAGACTCTGCAAAGACTTCATTCGTACTTGCAGACAACCATACTTATGGAAAAAACTTCCAGTTTCTTAACTCAACAGGAAATGTTCTTCCAAAGGACTACAAAGCAGCAGCAGGCGATGTAATTAAACTTCACATTGAAGGAACAGCAAGCAAGACTATTGTTAAAGGCAAAGATGACAAAGGCGATGCAATCGTTCTTTGGTGCAATGTAGTGGACACTTCTGCAGCAGGAAGCTACTGGACACCTCTTGCAACACAATATTCTGTAATGGATGAAATTCCAGCAGGCGGCGCATTTACATTTGATATTACTTTGACACTTACAAAAGATGGAAAAGCAAAAGCAGGTGGAAGCGGCGCAAACGTTATGATGGGAACAAGCAACGACCAAAAAGAAGCTGTTACATTAACAACAACAAAATTCACTTACGAAATCACAAGACCATAGTTCTTAATTTCTAAGCAATAATCTTAACCGTGGAGCAAATGTCTAAAAAGGCAAAATACTCCGCGGTTTTTTTTTGCACAAAATTGACAACTAATATATAATCAACCGTATGTCATTCCAACAGTTAGGCATCTGTCATTCCGACAATTAGACATATGTCATTCCGACAGTTAGACATATGTCATTCCGACCGAAGTAGAGGAATTTTATAAAAAATGATTACAGTTACAATTTACAATGAGTTTGTTCACGAACAAGAAATTGACTCAATAAGAAAAATATATCCACAAGGAATTCACGGCTGCATTAAAAGTTTTCTTTCTTCTGATGAAAATTTACAAATACAAACCGCAACTTTTGAAATGAAGGAGCACGGCCTTACAGAAGAAGTTCTTTCAAAAACAGATGTCTTAATTTTTTGGAGCCACGCAAGGCAGGAAGAATTTTCTGATGAAGTTGCAACAAGAGTTCAAAAACATGTTTTACAAGGCATGGGTTTAATTACGTTACATTCTGCGCACTATTCAAAAGTAATGCGAAGAATTCTGGGCACTTCAATGACATTAAGTTGGAGGGACAATGACAGGGAGCGTCTTTTTTGCTGCAACCCCAGCCACCCAATTGCAAAAGATGTTCCTATAAAAATAGAAATTCCACATGAAGAAATGTACAGCGAATATTTTGACATTCCAAAGCCAGATGAAGTTATTTTCATAGGCTGGTTTTCTGGCGGAGAAGCATTTAGGAGCGGCTGCACTTTTACAAGAGAAAAAGGCAGAATATTTTACTTTCAACCAGGGCACGAAGCCTACCCCATTTACTATATGACTGAAATTCAAAAGATAATCCACAATGCCGTTTACTGGTGTTCGCACAACGAAGCGATTCTTGGTTCAAGTAAAAATATTCTACGCAAAAACATACATGCTGAAGTTCCAGCGGAAGTTAGTTTATCTTTAAGCACAAAGGAAAATTTAAAATGAAGATTTCTGTTTTCTACGACCACATTTTGGAAGCGACAGAGCAAAGCAAATGTTCAGAAGAAGATGTGCTAAAGAATATTTCTGAATGTAAAATTGACGGTGTTGAAATAAACTATGACTTTCTTAACGAGCACTTTGAAAAAACAATTTCACTTCTTAGAAAATATAATTATTCAGTAAGCTGCATTTATCAATTCTATAATTTTGAAAGCAGCGCTGACTTAACAAAAGCAAAAGCCCATGTTGACTTGGCACAAAAAGTTGGAGCTAAAGAAATTTTAGTTGTTCCGGGTTTTCTAAACAAAACAGACACAATGGAACTCAGAGCTTGCGGACTTGATAAACAAAAAGTCTGGAGCTTTATGAAGCAAAACAAGAGTGTTCAGAATATTATGGAAGCTCTTATTAAAATTGTAGAATATGCTTCTTCTAAAAACATTAAAGTAACACTTGAAGACTTTGACTCTTTCAGCGCGCCGTTTGCAACTTCTGCGCAACTCTTATATTTTATGCAAAATGTTCCATGCTTAAGATGCACTTTTGACACAGGCAACTTTGCATTCAGCAATGAAAATGTGGAAGAAGCATTTCCGTTTTTAAAAAACTATATTTCACACGTTCACGCAAAAGACAGAGGTGTTGAATTAAACAAGCCTCAGCTTAAAAACAACAAAGGTCTTGCTTCTTGCAGCACAGGCAGCGGCTACATTCCAATTGGCAAAATCATTTCGGAACTAAAGGAAATTGGCTATGAAGATTACATTGCAATTGAGCACTTTGGCGCAAAAAATCAAATTGAAGCAATAAAAAAATCTGCTGAATTTTTAACTAAACTATTGTTAACAGAATAAAATCTATTTATTCTGCAACACAATTATTTAAACTCACAGAACAATGTGAATTGCATTCAACTTCCAAACGCCCCAGTTAATAAGAAACGCCAAGCTTAAAACAACAAAGCCCCATATAAGTGACATATAAACTGGCTGCTCATACACATGCAAGAAAGGATAAGGTCCAACAATCAATTTTGCAATATTTAAAATCACAATGACAACTGCGTAAATTAGAGTAGGAATCATTGCGTACAAAACAAACTGCCTACCAAGCAAAGGCTCCTTTTCAAAAAACACAAATGAAACTATAGCTAAAATTGGACAAAGCAAATGATGATAAAGCATGTTGCCATTTGTTAAAATATTTTTGTAAGCGCCTGCAACATTTCCATACATCACTCCATCAATTGGAGCCAGGATAACAACAACAACTAAAAAAGTTACAGTCAAACAGCAAGTTGAAAAATACTTCAACGACTTAACCCAAACAGGCAGCGATGAATGTGTTGCAAGAGAATAAATTGAAAAAGCCAAGCATAAAAAACTTGTTAACAAAGCGAAAAGGTTGCTGTCTTGAGTGTAAAACTGAATAAAAGAAGATTTTTGTTTTAGAGTGATAGACAAAGCAACAAGTTCAAAAATAAAAATTAACGCATTTAGAATTAAAGAAATTATTAA
>JBAXYY010000141.1:0-6053 GCA_041670585.1 Treponema sp.
GGTGCTATTCCAAAACCGTGTCCTGTAAAACCGCACTCTGCGTAAAGACCCGGCACTTCGTCAATTTTACTAACTGTTGCAACCATGTCTGAACTTTCATCTTCAAAGCCTGCCCATGAGCGAACAATTTTTGCATTTTTCAACATTGGAAAGTAGCCCATTATTCCTCTGCTTGCGCAAGAAGAAAATCTGCTTGTTGAAATTGAAGTTGTAAAATTTTCTGCGTATTTTTCATAGCCTGTATGTCCGCCAAAAACAAATGAGCCGTGCTTAGTTTGATGTCCGTAAAAATCAGCGGCGGCAGTTCCTAACATTTGCTCAAACATTGGAGGCTCTGCTTCTGTTACTAAACATTCAAGCTTTACTTTTCTCATTGGTATGTTGATTCCACATTGTTCAAGAAGTATTCTGCTTTCATACCCCGCGGCTACAACTACATTTTCAGAAGTGAAGTTTTGTTCCAAAGTAGAAACTCCGCACACTTTTCCTTTGATCATGTTTATTTTTGCAACTGGACATGATGAAATAAATTCTACACCAAGTGCGCGTGCTGCTCTGTAATATCCAAGTGATGTTGTAAGAGGGTTCGCGTGTCCGTCTGTTGTGCACCAGCTTGCTCCAATGACTTCATCAGAAAGATATGGATTTATTTTTTTTACTTCATCTGCTGAAATCATTTTTACATCAAGGCCCTGCTTTACTGCGTTGTCAGTTAGCTTTTGCAAAGTCTCAAGATGCGCTTTTGTTTTTCCAAGACGCAAGTTTCCTTTTTGCTTATACTCTGTGTCAACACCAAGCTCTTCTGAAAGATGCGGCCAAATATTTTTTACTCCCCAAATCATCAATGGCAATTCTTTTGGATCTCTTCCTGACTGTCGAACGCCTCCACCGTTTCTGGTGGAGCCTCCGTTGCAAATATCTTTATCTGCTTCGAGCACAATTACAGATGCTCCTCTTTTTGCAAGATAATATGCTGTGGCCGAGCCTACAATTCCAGCGCCTATTACAATTACATCAGCAGTAGTTTTCATAATTTACCTCTCTAGTTTATTTCATTTCCAAGAATAGACATTTCTGTTGGACGGGCAGGGCTTCTGCTAGAAGCAGGCTCCAGTTCAGCAGGAGAAACTTTAAGTTCAGAAGCGACAATTCCTTTTGCAAGTTTTGCGCAAGTCTGACCTTGGCACAAACCCATGCCACATCTTAAGTAGCGGCGGATTTCTGGCATTGTGAACATTCCTTCGTGAACTGCTTTTCTAATTTCGCCTTTTGTAATTTCTTCACATCTGCAAATTATTAAGTTGTCATCTGCGCCTTGAACAAACGCGCCTATGTCTTTATTTCTGTCGTTCATTTTTTTGCCTCTCTAATTATTTTTTTTTTCGTTTGATTTATTCGATTTATAAAAGCGGGCCTTCATTGAATATTCCAAAGGCACTTTCATTGTCAAAAGATTTGTGTGGTCAAAAGCAGGGCTTGCCCTTACTTCAACAATTTCCGCACTGCATACAGACTTGCCGCTTCTGTCTAGAGCAATTCCTTTTTCTCCTTTAACAGGCAGCGGTAAAAATTCATATGGCAATGTTACTGTCGCAAACCCATGAGCAAAATCTTCGTTCAGTAAAAATATTGCTTGCCCTGAACAAGATGCAACGCACATTCCACACCCAGTGCATGGAGCTGGATTTTTTACAATTGGAAGTGAAGTGATATGCTGTCCAATAGTTATGCAATGTTTTACACAAGCGTCCTGACACGGATTGCAAGGAATATTTTGCGTGCATTCAATTACAGGATGAACGCCTTTCTGTTTTGTAACACCTGGAAACCTCTCTATTTCATCATCAGCGATAAAACCTTTTGTTAAAAGATTCATAGAAATTGGAATTCCTTCCTCTGTGTTTTCAATAAGCTTGCCTCTGTTTTTAGGAGCGAACATTCCTTCACGTAGACTTTGCAAATCGTTTTTATATTCTGTGAATTTTGGCAAAGTAAAATCATCTGTGCAAAATCCAAGTTTGTACGAAGCACGAAGTCCCGCTATTCTTCCTTTAATCATTGCGCTGCTTGCTTCTTCAATTCCAGAAACATCTCCTGCCGCAAAAAGATTTGGCACTGAAGTTTCACCGTACTCATCAACAATTGGAACTTGGCCGCCACGCTTTGGATTATCTTCCATTTTACAGCCTGACATTTTTAAAAGCTGCGACATTGGAGAAAGCCCTACTGCAATGCAAATTGTATCAACGTCAAAATGCTCTTCTGTACCTGCAATAATTTTAAAGTGATCGTCAATTTTTCCAATAACAACGCCTGTTACAAAATCTTTTCCTTCTGCTTTTACAATTGTATGTGAAAGATAAAACGGCACTCCGCACCTTGCGACTTTTGCCGCGTGTACACCGTAGCCGCCAATTCGTGGTAAGGCATCTACAAGCGCTACAACTTCACACCCTGCCTGCATTAGCTGATAACTAACAACAAGACCAACGTTGCCACTTCCAAGCATTAGTATTTTTTTACCAGGCTTTATTCCATGAAGATTCATAAGTGTCTGAGCCGCCCCTGCTCCAATTACACCTGGCAATGTCCAGCCTTCAAACGGCACCATGTTTTCAGAAGCGCCTGTCGCAATAATTACAGAGTCCGCTTTGTAATGATGAATTGCATTTTCATAATTTACAGTTACTTCGTGATTTAAAAACATTCCGGTAACTGTTGCGTTGAGTAAAACTTTTACACCAGAATCATTTGCCTCTTTTAAAAGTTGCTCGCCAATTTTAAAGCCGCGTATTTTTGCCTTGTGTTCTTTTGACCCAAAGAATTTATGAATCTGTTTAAAAAGCTGTCCACCTGGCTTTTGATTTTCATCAAATACAATTACAGACATTCCATTTTTTGCAGCTTCTGTTGCGGCAGAAAGGCCTGCTGGACCGGCTCCTACTACAATCAAATTATATCTTTCCATTTTGTACTCCATATTTTACCAAGATTTTTTTTCAGAACAACCGTATTGCGTTTGAACAACCATTCCTTCTTTAAGAGGTGTGACGCATGTCCTAACATTTGGCTTGCCGTCCACAACCATTACACAGTCAGTGCATCTTCCAATTGCGCAGAAGATTCCGCGTGGCAAATGAAAGCGTGAAGTGTAGCGGTGAATCATTACGCCAGAAGCTTTTAGCGCAACTGCTACAGGCTCGCCTTCATAGCCTTGCAATTTTTTTCCATCAAAAGTAAATGCAACTAAACTCCCTTTCTGTGGTGCACCAAGAATTGGATGCTCTGTTATTCGTTCCATATTTATACCCTCGTAAAAGAACTGATTAAAATTTTTAAAAGACAAAAGTGATTTTTTAGAAGTCAACATAACATACACTTGTTGAAAAATATTTCATTGTAAAAAACAGAATTGTAAAAATCGGAATTGAAAAAAAATTAGAAAAAGTTTATATCTTTAAAACATAAGGCAATGGAGCCGGAGACATTTACATTTGTTGTGTAAGTGTCTCCGGCTTTTTTTTATGCCAATAATTTCTGATAAATGTTTGGAGGTAAACTTTATGAAAATAAAAACAGAATATCCTAAAGTTGATTTCTTATATCTTAGCGAAAAAGATATGATTTCATCTGGCGTAGAAGATATGACGAAATGTATTGATACAATGGAAGAACTTTTTTCTTTAATAGGGAATGGCGACTACAGAATGGGCGGACCTAATGGAAATGAGCACGGTATAATGATGAAGTTTCCAGAGAAGAGCGATGTAAAAGGAATGCCGCTCTTAGGACCGGACTACAGATTTGTCGCAATGCCCGCTTATGTTGGCGGCAAATTTAAATTATGCGGAATAAAATGCTACGGCTCAAATCAATCTAACAGAGAAAAAGGTTTGCCTCGCTCAATACTAATGCTCACTTTGATGGACTCACAAACAGGCGCGCCTCTTGCATATATGTCAGCAAATGTTTTAAGCGCAATGAGAACAGGGGCAGTGCCGGGACTTGGAGTAAGATACCTTTCTGTGAAAGCTCCAAAGATTGCGACAATTGTTGGACCTGGAGTTATGGGACGAACAGCAATATTAGCTTTTGCTTCTGAAAAAAAATCAATCACAACTGTAAAAATAAAAGGCCGTGGGCAAAAAGGAATTGACGACTTTATTTCATTCTGCAAAGAAAAATGTCCTTCTGTAAAAGAATTTGTTGTTTGCGATTCAATAGAAGAAGCGTGCAAAGATTCAGACATAGTTTATTTTGGAACAACAAACGCGGCAAAGTTTGAAGACAATCCTTTTGTAGATGAAAAATGGTTAAAGCCAGGTGCACTTGTAATGAGCGCTTCAGCACTTTTAATGAACCATGATTTCTTAGCAGATACAAAAAAGTGCAAGCTTGTAAACGACAATTCTTTAATGTACGAAGGCTGGGCAACAGGTGCAAAACTTCCTGTTCAAAAAACAGTTTCAACTTTACTAGGCATGGCGTTCTATGATGTAGTTGCAGAAGGTAAGCTAAAAAAATCTTCTGTTGTAGACATTGGCGACATCATCAATAAAAAAGCAAAAGGCCGCACTAATCAAAAACAAATTATTGTTTACGCAGTTGGTGGAATGCCAGTAGAAGATGTAGCTTGGGGATACAAGATTTTACTTAACGCTCACAAAAATGGTTTGGGTGTAAAACTAAATCTTTGGAATACTCCAGAATTTGCTTAAGATTTTTGTGACATCTACCTTTACCAGATGTCATTAAAATAAATATGCTCCGCTAGTTACAACCTCCTGTAAACTGGCGGAGTTTTTTTATCAGAATTATTTATAAGCCTTGTTGTAAATTTCCACAACCGCATCATCATCAAGTGTAACCCTGTCGTTTGTAAAAAGTCGTGCCATTGCTGAATGTGCATTCTTAGAAAACTTCAAGAACTCATCTTTTGAAATTCCATAGTCGCTCATTTTTAAATTATCAACGCCGCAATTTTTTTGAAGCAAATCTAATGATGTTACAATATCTTCTGCGTTAGCCGCTTGCTTCATTCCAAGAGCCTCTGCAAGTTTTATAAGACGTTCGTCGCAAACATGATGTTCTGCAAAATAACCAAAGTACGATTTGCTCAGCATAATAAGTCCTGCTCCATGAGGAAGAGTTTCGTGGTAAGCAGAAAGCGCATGCTCCATTGAGTGTTCGCTTGTGCAGCCTGCAATATCCATTACAACTCCAGAAAGCGTATTTGCAAAAGCCAAGTGCCCACGTGCTTTCATGTCATTTCCATTGTTCACGGCAAGTGCTAAATATTTTCCAACATTTTCCACAGCAGTAAGCGCGTACATGTCGCTCATAAGATTTGCTTTTTTATTTATGTAGCCTTCCATTGAATGAAAGAGCGCGTCAAAGCCTTGGTAAGCAGTAAGTTTTGCTGGCACTGATTTCATAAGTTCAGAATCAACAATTGCAATTTTAGGAAAAAGACATTCTCCACCAACGCCCATTTTCTCATGAGTTGCTTCATTTGTAATTACACCCATGCCGTCAACTTCGCTTCCAGTTCCTGCAGTAGTTGTGATTGCAATTATAGGTAACGGTTGAACTTTTATAGGAAAACTTTTTCCAGTTCCACCAAGAGCGTAGTCCCACAAGTCGCCGGGGTTAGTTGCCATAAGCGCAATTGTCTTTGAAGAATCCATTACACTTCCTCCGCCAAGCGCAACTACAAAATCACAATTATTTTTTTTAGCAAAAGCCGCGCCTTCTTCAACTGTAGACTTTAACGGATTAGCCTGAATTTTATCGAACACAACAAAAGTGCAATTTGCTTTAGTAAGCTCCTCTTGTGTGCGGTCAAGATAACCGTTTGCGCGAGTAGACTTTCCGCTTGAAATTACAATGAGTGCTTTCTTACCAGGCATCTTCTGTGTGTGAAGTTCATTCAATCTCCCTTCACCAAACAAAATGCGTGTTGGTACATACATAGAAAAATTTGACATATATGCCTCCGTGATTTTAAACTGATTGTAATATAAATTTATAATTTATTCTTGTAAAATATGGAA
>JBAXYY010000142.1:0-6011 GCA_041670585.1 Treponema sp.
CCTTGCCTGTTGACTTTACATAAGTGCCCGCCATGCCGCCGTTCAATGAGACAATGCTTGGTCCTATTATTTCTATTGGACCTTGTGTTTTTAGGGTGACAGCTTCCTGGTAATATGGCTGAATGTTTTCGTGCTCATCAACTGCATATATTTGAACTGACGCAACATCGTAGCTGTTTGTTTCTACAAGCTGATTTGTTGACGCAAATGCTTCAACTGACCATTCCTTTGACGCAGATTTTGTAACAGTCTTTACAATTTTTCCTTCGCGTATTGATTCAAAACGGTATGTTAGAGAAGAGCCGCCCCAGTTGCCTATGTATTTTCCGTAGAGGTCAACAAGCTTTTGTTTTGACGCAACTCTTGTTATGATGATTTTTAAAATCTTTAGCTTCATCTTTAAAGAGAAATTGTCGTAGCCGTACAAGCCTGCGTAGTTTATTACCTGCTTTACCTCTTCTGCTTTTTCTGCTGGAACGTGGTCTTCGTTTATAAGACGGCTTCCTATAAAGTCATCAATCATTATTGGACCGTGCGGAAGTTTTTTGTAAGCGGAATTTTCTTTTGTGTACTGCTTTATGAAAACATTGTTTATGTACATTTTTACACTGTCGTCGTTTGTGAAAATCCATACAGGACCGCGGTTGCCTGCCGCAAAGTCGCCTATGTTCATTGAAGAGCTTACTTCTAGGACATCGCCTGTTACGCTTGGGTCGCCTTGGCTTTTGTAGACATAAGACGCAAGCTTTGGATTTCTAAACATGTCCATTACTCCGTGGTAGCATATTCTGTCGCCGCTGCCAAAGTCCTTGTGGGTGTTGTAGTCAAACGCGCACCAGCCGCTTGAGCCTGCAATGTCATCATATTCAGCGACTGTTTCCAGTACATTTGCGTGACGCAGCGCGTGCTCTGTTCTGTGGGCTTCGTCGTCAAAGGTTTTTGTCGGGAACATGTGGCCGTTGTACTCTGTTACCATGTAGCCTTTTTCTGTGTCTGTGACTTTTTTCTTACGCTGCACACCGGCATTTTTTCCAGTGTGGCTGAAGTCGTTGAAGGTGTAAACGTCTTCAAGCAAGTGGCTTTTCTTTAAATAACGGACGCCGGCTGTTGGACGAGTGCTGTCTAATTCGTGGGCAGCCTTGTTTGTCTGCTCATAGAATTTATCATCATCTAAGCTTTCATTTATTCTTACACCCCACATAAAGATTGAAGGATGATTTCTATATTGAAGCACCATGTCGCGCACATTCTGGACAGCCTGATTTTTCCATTCGGCGCCGCCTATATGCTGCCAGCCTGGTATTTCTGTAAACACAAGAAGGCCAATTTCGTCGCAGCGGTCTATGAAGTACTGGCTTTGTGGATAATGAGATGTGCGGACTTCATTTAGGCCAAGCTGGAACTTTAAAATATCAGCGTCTTCTGCCTGAATGTTTTTTGGCATTGCGTAACCAACATAAGGGTAGCTCTGGTGGCGGTTTAGGCCACGAAGCTTTATCTTTGTGTTGTTTAGATAAAAGCCTGTCGCGTCAAAGCGGATGTCACGGAAGCCGAACCTTACTGACTTTGTGTCTACTGTCTTGCCCTTTTCATTTAGAAGCTCTGTTGTAAGAACATAGAGCGTTGGGTGCTCCAAGCTCCATGCCTGCACTGGGGACGGGTCCGCGGCGGTAAGTGTTGCAAGGGACTTTATGCCCGTTTCTATTTCTGCGGAAGGCTCTGCTTTTGCATTTGTGAACGGAAGAATCTTCTGCCTTATGGAATAGCCTTCTGCGTTCTGCAAGGTGTTGAGCTTTACTTCTGATGAGAAATGATTTGACTTTGTTTTTACAAAAACGTCTTCTATGAAAATTGGATTTTTTATTTCTAGGTAGACATCCCTGTAAATGCCGCCGTATGTCATGTAGTCTATTACATTGCCAAAAGGCGGTATGTCCAAAGTTTCATTGCTGTCAACTTTTACAACCAGAGTGTTCTTTCTGTTTGAAGAAGAAAGCTCTTCTGTTAAGTCCACAGTGAATGAAGTGTAGCCGCAGTTGTGTTGAGCAAGGCTTTTTCCATTTAGGAAAACTTCGCTTTTGTGTGCGGCGGCCTCTATTGTTAGAAGAACTTTTTTACCTTTCCATGAAGATGCTGTTAAAAAAGTTGTCCTGTATGCGCCTGTCTTTTGATATATGCTCTCGTCGAAATTGTTTAATGGTGTTACCGCAAAAGTGTGTGGAAGCCTTACCTTTTCCATTTCACCTGCGTACTTTGGCTGAATCATTTTCTGCTCAAATCTTTGCGCAAAAGTCCAGCCGTCGTTCATGTAAATTTTTTCTTTCATGGCGTTACTTTAAATCATATAAGAAAAAAAATCTATTCCTTATTTTTTGGAGTAATGCAAGAACTACGCGGGATTGCAGTGGTTGCTTTAGCTAGTGCGTAAGCACCGTAGGCGGAAGCCGGAGCCACGGAAAGCCCGGTTAGCGAACATGCTCAGGCTTGCCTGCGCTTGAGTTTTTTAATGTTACGTCCAAAATATTTTTATGACTTCAATAGCAATTGTGCTTATTGTATTAAACAACTTTTTACTATAATATTGGTTCATACTTCTGGCGTTTGTGATGGAGCACCATCAGGAAGTTCACCCCGACCGCACGCCTGGGTTTGAGGGCAAATTCATTTTACAACGGAATAAAATCCGTATAAGGAGTGTTTTATGTCTACACCTTTGGAAGACTATCTTAACGAGTGTAATGGTAAGCCTAATGTTGCAATGACGGCTTATGTTGCTAATCTTCAGGAAGTTGCGGCTGTTGGACCTGAGATTGCGGCTGATGTTGTAAAGGAGCTTTCTACTCAGCGCCACCACCTTAAACTTGTTGCCAGTGAAAACTATTGCTCTCTTAATGTTCAGGCGGCTATGGGAAATCTTCTTACTGACAAGTACGCGGAAGGCTACCCTGAGCACAGGTATTACGGCGGCTGTGAGAATATTGACTCTGTTGAAAAGACTGCTGCGGAAGAGGCGGAAAAGCTTTTTGGCGCTGACTACGCTTATGTTCAGCCACATGCGGGCTGCGATGCCAACGTTGTTGCTTACTGGGCAATTCTTTCTAAGAAAGTTGAAACTCCTACTCTTGAAGAGCTTGGTGTTAAGTCTTTGATGGATTTGACTGACGGGCAGTTTGATATGCTTAGAAAACGCTTTGGAAACCAAAGGCTCATGGGACTTGACTACAGCTGCGGCGGACATCTTACACACGGCTACAGAATGAATGTTTCTGCTCGTATGTTTGAGAGCCACCCTTATGGAGTTGACAAGGAGACAGGCCTTCTTGACTATGACGCTATTGAAAAACAGGCTATGGAAGTTAAGCCTTTGATTCTTCTTACTGGATTTAGCGCTTACCCTAGAAAAATTAACTTTAGAAAATTCCGTGAGATTGCTGACAAGTGCGGAGCTGTTCTTATGGTTGATATGGCTCACTTTGCCGGCCTTGTTGCTGGAAAAGTTTTCACTGGCGACTACGATCCTGTTAAATGGGCTGATGTTGTTACTTCTACTACACACAAGACTCTTCGCGGACCACGTGGCGCTATTATTCTTTGCAAGAAAGAGTTTGAGGACTATGTTAACAAGGGATGCCCAATGGTGTTAGGCGGACCTCTTCCACATGTCATGGCTGCAAAGGCTATTGCATTTAAGGAAGCACGCACTCCGGCTTATCAGGAATATGCACGCAATGTTGTTAAAAATGCCGAGGCTCTTGCTGACGAGTGCATGAAGCTTGGCATGAGGCTGCAGACTAACGGCACAGAAAACCACCTTATGCTTATTGATGTTACGACATTTGGTCTTACAGGTAGACAGGCGGAAGCGGCTATGTTCCAATGCGGTGTTACTCTTAACGCCAATGCTCTTCCTTATGACAAAAACGGCGCATGGTGGACAAGCGGCATTCGTGTAGGAACTCCTGCTGTTACTACTTTAGGAATGAACACAGATGACATGAAGGAAATTGCTGCTATAATTGATATGGTTCTTAAAGGAACAAAGCCTGGAATTACAAAAGATGGCAAGCCTGCTAAAGGAAAGATCGTCATTGATTCTAAAGTTGAGGCGGCGGCAAAGGAAAGAGTTCAGAAGCTTCTTTCTAAGCACGTGCTCTACCCAGAACTAGACTACAACTTCTTGGCAAAAGAATTTGTTAAGGACTAATTTTTTATATTTGATTCTATAAATTAGGAGCGCCACTTTTTCATTATTGAAAGAGTGGCGTTTTTTTATATGTCTGTTCTTTCAATAAGGAAAAACATTGCCAAAGAAACCGCTGCTTGACGGCGGCTCTTTCTGCGAAATAAGATGTGTGCAGTCGCCGAGCATTTGTGTTCTAAACACAACTTCGCCCGGCACCCGCTCTTCCGCTCCTAGAACTGTAACTGAAGTTGGAGCAACAAAGAACCCTTGCCACAACTGAACTGGGCTAATTCCTGTAAGATGAGAAAGGAGCACAAACATTACTCCAAGATGGCAAAAGAAAACTAAATTACGCTCGTCTAAGTTTTTTTGGCACGCGTTTATGTGGGTGTCTACAGAAGGCTCTTCTTTTACAAAATGAGGTACGCATGTGTAAATTGAAGAAGACGATGACTTTTTTTCATAGCCGTATCTTTTTAGAACTGAGTCAAAACCGTTGCACACTTCATTGTAATGCTCTTCCATATTTCCAGACTTCATTGCTTTTGTTTGGTGCCATAAGTCTTTTGAAAAATATTTTTCTTCACTGTAAAAATCTTCCGGCATCCAGTCCCATGCTATTCTTTTGCCGCCAGACTTTTCATCTGCGATTGGATAGTAGAATTCTTGAAGCCAGTTAAGCGTTTCTGCTTTTCTGTTTAGATTTTTCATTGCAAGCTCGGCTGTCTTTTGCGTGCGTCCTAATGGAGAAACAAAGAAATCTTGTACGTTCCATTTTGCGACTCTTTCTGAAAGAAGAAGCGCTTCCTGCACGCCTTTTGAAGTGAGCGTGTCGTGTTCGTAGTCTGGGTCTCCGTGGCGAATAAATATTAAGTGCATGTTATTTTTACCTCTGTTTTTCCATGTGAAAGATTATATATTGATAAAGCAAATTCCTCTGCCTCGTCTGCGTGTATTTTACCAGTTGATGTTACTTCTGTTCCGTAGTCCTCTTGCAGATTTTCTATATGATAGTTTGGGAAAAAATGCTTTATGTTTTTGTATAATGAATAGTCCGCTGTAAACGAGAATAAACTTTTTTGAACTAAAGGCTCGGATTTTACTTTTGCAAGCACCTCTTTTGCGCTGTCGCTGTAGGCATGAACCAAGCCTCCTGTTCCTAAAAGAGTGCCACCAAAATATCTTGTTACAGTCAGCAAAATGTTTGTTAGCCCGCTGCCCTTTAGCACGTCCAGCACTGGCCTTCCCGCAGTTCCAGAAGGCTCGCCGTCGTCGCTCATGCCGTTAACTTCGCCTGACGCACCTACAACAAATGCGTAAACAACATGTGTTGCGTCTGAATATTTTTTCTTTAGTTCGTGAAGTTTTTCTCTTGCGTCCGCCTGGCTTAAAACAGGGAACACTTCTGAAATGAAGCGGGAGTTTTTTACATTAAGCTCAGCAGCTGCTTCTTCCAAGGGAACATTCATTTTGGAGAGTCCTTGTTTTCGTTGTCATTTACGTTTTCATCAGACGGAAGATTTATTACTGGAGGAAGTTTCTTTTCTTCTTCTATTTCTGAAGTTTTTTCAACAGAACTTTCTTCATCTGAAGCTGTTGAAACATGAAGCGCGCCTTCTATTGAGTAAAAGTAAATTGGAAGCGCCATGTACATTCTAACAAGCGCAATGTACTGCGCCACAAAAACAACCATGCTTAAAAAAAATGACAAGAGCTGCATTGCTGATGAAGCATTTGAAGGAATAAAGGAAGAAAGAACTGTTACAACAATTGTTATAATCAAATTTATTCCGCCGGAAATTAAGACAAAGCCTATGAAATGGAAGAC
>JBAXYY010000143.1:0-6003 GCA_041670585.1 Treponema sp.
AAGCCCCACTATAGATATATCTTTTGAATTTTAGAAAATGACAAAAATTTCACTTTTTATTACAAAAATCATTAAGAATCAGGATTTTTTTAGTAAATGTGTATAATATAAAGAAGTGCGTAGAAAGGGGCATACTTTCTGACTACCTGTCACGGAAATCAACGGAGGTAATAACAGGCTTTTCACAGAATACGACTACGCAACAGACATTGCGTAAAATAAAAAAAGACCTGCTGAACTCCAGCAGGCCTTGCTTTATAAAAAATAAAAAACTTATGCTAATTCTTTAATTTCAAACTGTGTGCGGACAGAATCAATTTTGTCTGCTCCAAGGGTTGAGCGTGTGTTTGAGTCCATGAAGTAAGCGGCATCTTCTTTTGAATGGAACACTGCTTTTTTTGACTCATCGACCGGCTTAAAGTTAAAGTCAACTGTTTTTCCGCTAGATTTATCTACAACGTAATAATACATAAAAATACCTCTAAAATAGAATTGCGTTAATTATATCAATTTTGAAAGTTGGTGTAAACAGTAAAGGCCTTTTCTTTTACTAGTCATTAGTAATTCTAATAAACATATCTATTAATTAAAAAAAATTAGCCACAAAATAAAGGTCTTTTCTGTTGCTGTTCATTGGCAGTTGATATTTTCTAAACAGTTGATAAATAAATGCCGATACTGTGACTATGAAAAGAATTCTTTTAAAATGTTGCTTGTTATTTTTAACAATTAGTGTTTTTGCTCAGAGCAAACCTCTTTATAAATTGCCAGAAATGTTGCCGGACAAAAGCGGCAGTGAAAATCAAGTGCCTTTTTTAGTTGGCTGCGATAATGGTTTATATAGAATAATTTCTGATGGAACTTCATTGCCTTTGTGGACAGAAGATAAGGTTTCTCAAATTGTAAGATGCGACGTTACAAATGAAAACGGCGTGCGTTCTGCCAAATGGTATTTTGCTACAGGCAAGGGAATTTATACATCATCAGATTTAAAGACATTCACAGAATGCAACAACGGCCTGCCTCATTTAACAATAAAAGAATTTGACGGCGTTAACAAATCGTTCGTTAATAAAACCTCCTTGCTTAAGGACTTGTGCGCTGACCCTTTTGACCAGAATACTCTTGTTACTGCTACAAAAGAAGAAGTTTTTCTAACTCGTGACGGCGGCTTAACATGGAAGTCAATTGGCTCAATGAGCAACAGCACTTCTGGCATAAAATCAGTGGCGGTTTGCCACATGCCTGTTTACAATTCAGACGGAACAATAGCAGGCAATGAGCTTGTTGTTTTTATGTCCCATTCAATTTATGGCTTTAGCTATTACAGGGTTGAATCAAAAAATCCTGCGTGGAATGATGTGAACAAAGGCTTTGAAAATTTAAAGTCAATTACGTATGCTGATGAAATTAGCGACATTCTTCCTGTTGTTTGCAAGAACGCAGACGGCTCTGTTTACGGCGACATTTATTGCGCTCAAAGTTTTTTGCCATGCTTATACAGATTTGACTGGAAGTTAAAACAAGGTGTAAAAATTTACAGAGGCAAGGAGCCTGTAGAAACTTTTGACGGCCTTTGTCAAAGCGGCAACTCCATTGTATTTACAAGCCTAGGAAAAGTGACATCATTTTCTTTAGCTGACAATTCAATTCATGAGCTTCCAAAAGAACAGTATGACTCTTGGAAAAAGAATTTAAATTTAACTTTGTCTCCTGCGAACACCGCTTATGTTCCAGCCGTTAACTGCGGGCTAGAAACTCCATTGCAGCTTTCAGAGCTTTGGCTTTTAAAACCGGAGCCTGTTCTTACACCGTGGGGCGAAAAGGCAATGCAAAAAAAATCAATTTACGTTCCTGCAAACCATGTTACAACTCTTGAAGGAATCAACAAATACAAAAAAATAATTACAGACAACAAGTTGAATTCTTTAGTCATAGACATGAAGGATGACTACGGCCTTCTAAGGTTTGAGCCTAACGATGAGCTTGTAAAACAGAAGGGCTATGTTTCAAGATACAAAATAAATTTGGAGCAGTTTGTAAGCGAGTTTAAAAAAGACAATATTTATTTGGTTGCTCGCATTGTTGTTTTTAAAGACAAGAACCTTGCGAACTATGACAAGGGTCAGTACGCAGTTTGGAACTGGAAAACAAACACTTCATGGAACGGCATAAAAGGCACAGAAGATGTTAAAGATGAAAGTGGAAATGTAACTGGCAAGAAGACAACTTACTACGATGAAAAATGGGTAGACCCTTACAGCGAGGAAGTATGGCAGTACAACATTGCAATTGCAAAGGAACTAATTGCACGCGGCTTTGATGAAATTCAGTTTGACTATATTCGCTTCCCTACAGACGGCTTGAACATGAGCCAGGCACAGTTCAGATGGAAGGACGAGGGCATGGACAAAGAGAGCGCGCTTGTTTCATTCTTGTCTTATGCTAGAAAAAATATAAACGCGCCAATTGGAATTGACATCTACGGAGCAAACGGCTGGTACAGAAGCGGAACTCGCACGGGGCAAGACGTAGAGCTTATGAGCGACTATGTTGATGTCATTTGTCCAATGTTCTATCCGTCACATTTTGAGCAGAGCTTTTTAAATTACAGCCCTTATGCAGAGCGGCCTTACAGAGTGTATTACTATGGAACTTACCGCAACACTGTCATTGGAAGAAATCATATTATTGTGCGTCCATGGGTGCAAGCATTCTATTTGGGAGTAAGCTACGACCGCCAGTACTACGATTCAAATTATGTTAAGCGCGAAGTGTTCGGCGTAAGGGACAGCGTTGACCGTGGCTACATGTACTGGAACAACATGGGCCGCTACGACGACATTTTTGCTGACCCTGGTGCAGACGCAGTTTATCCGTGGAGTGAAGACGAACCTGCATCTTTACTTAGAAAACCTGCATTCAGCAGTGAAGAAAAAGAGCCTGTTGAAGAAATAAGAAATGAAGCAGTTTCGCAAAAAGAAATGAGCGCAATTCTAGACAGCGTTTTATATAAAGATGATGTTGAAGGCAGAAGGCAGGGATTATTTTTAAGAGTGAATTCTCTTTGGAAAGGCGCAAATGACTAACTTAAAATATGTGCCTGAAGAGCCAATAGCGGCAATTGCAACAGCACTAGCGCCCGGAGCTTTAGGCATTGTAAGAACAAGCGGCAAGGGCTGCATAGATTTAGTAAGCAAAGTTTTCTCACGGTCAAAAGCGCTGCTTGAAGCAAAAGGCAACACTCTAGTTTACGGCTGGCTTATTGAAGACGGCAACAAAGAAAATAGAATTGATGAAGTAATGCTTGGAGTGTACAAAGCGCCAAAATCATTTACAGGAGAGGACATGGTTGAAGTCTACTGCCACGGCGGCCCTTCTGTAGTGACAGCGGTTTTAAATCTGCTTTTAACAAACGGATTCCGTCAGGCAGAAAGAGGCGAGTACACTTTTAGGGCATACATAAATGGCAAAACTGATTTGACAAAAGCGGAAGCTGTTAAAGAAATAATCGACAGCAAAACAGACGCTTCTCGTGGAAGAGCGGCGGGGCGGCTTGCGGGAAATTTGTACAAGGAAATAGACAGCGTAAAGCAGCTCATAATAGACACTCTTGCTTCAATAGAAGTTGAAATTGAGTACCCAGAAGATGAAGAAACAATTGCCGACTCTTTTGACAATCAAAAACTTTTGGAAGCACAGGAACGTTTGCAGTCACTAGTGAATTCTTGGAAGAGCGAAAAACTTTACCAGGACGGCGCCAGGGTTGTGCTTTGTGGAAAAACAAACGCAGGCAAGTCCAGCTTGTTCAATGCGCTTTTAAAAGAGGAGCGTGCAATAGTCAGCAACATTGCGGGAACTACACGCGACTGGCTAGAAAGCTGGGCTTCTTTTGAAGGAGTTCCAGTCCGTCTTTTTGACACGGCGGGCTTGCGAGAAACTTCTGATGTAATAGAAAAAGAAGGCGTTGAGCGCACAAAGGACTTGAGCAAAGAGGCGAATGTTGTTCTTTACCTAGTTGATTCAAATGATGGAATAACTTTAGAGGACGAGTCATTTTTAAAAGAGGAGCACAACATTCCAGTAGTTCTAGTTTGGAACAAGTGCGACATGGAAGGCTCAAAAAAATCACCTGCGTTTGACACGCAAAAACTTTGGACAGAATGTGTAAGTGTTTCTGCAAAAAATGGCGCGGGGGTAGGGCAGCTAACTTCATGCGTAAAAAAAATTCTTACAGGCGGCAGTGGCACAGACCGTGAGCAAGCGGGCCTTGGTTCTGCACGGCAAAAAGCGTCTGTTGCTGAAGCTCTAGAAAGAGTTGCACATGCGTTGGAAGCGCAGGCAGAAAAATATTCACTTGACGCTGTAGTTCAAGACTTGGAAGATTCGCTCGACAGCCTTGGCGAAGTTACAGGCTCTGTTACACCGGAAGATGTTTTGGACAGCATATTCTCACACTTCTGCGTGGGGAAGTAATGGCAATTGTTAATGGTGAAGAATTGTTTACTGATTATCAGTTTTCCATTCTTCTAGTTTTAGATTTTTTATTCTTCCTAGATGCTTAACATTATTTGTAATTAAAGTAGCATTTTTGGTAAGTGCAAGTGAGCCAATAAGAATATCATCGTCTTCAATAATATTCCCTTCTTTTCTAAGTTCAGCATAAATAATAGCAGCTTGTTGCAATGATTCTTTTGTCATGTAAGAAATAGGGAAAAAATTGCAGAAATTCTTAAAAGCAATTTGTAAATTCTTTTTGTCCTTATAAAAAAGACCTCTTTGAATTTCGTAATAAACAATATCAGGAATTGATATTTCATTTTGAGAAAGAATAGATTCTGTTTTACCAAGTATTGTGGAATCACCACTGAGGATATAACTTATAATGTTTGTGTCTAACATGTATAGCATATTATGCTTCTCTAAAATTTAATCTATTATTTCTAATTTCTTCTGCATCTGATTTAGAAAGTTTCCCAAATATACTGTTCAATGCTTGTATTTTAGAGGTTGTATTGCTTGGTTGAACAGAGGTAGTCTCGTAAAGACTTTTTGCAATAGAATTTAGAAGTGAAATCTTTTCATTGTAAGGAAGTGAAACTACTGTTGTTGTCAATTCTTCAAATGCTACGTCTGACATAAAAGCCTCCTTGCGTACTATATAAAATATACTCCGTTTTTCTGCAATTATCAATTCAATTTTATTCTTGTAGTAGTTAAGATTGCGGGGTGCAGGTGCTTGCGTCGTATTCTATAGTGCAGTTGCGGCCTTTGCTTTTTGCTTGGTAAAGTGCGGAATCTGCTATTGAAATAAATTGTTCATAGTCAGAAAGATTTTCTTTTTTTGCAGTGGCAAAACCAATGCTGACTGTAATGTAAGGCAAGTTTGGAAGAAAGCGCTCTATTTTTAAATCACGGACTTTTTTGCAAAGTGAATGGACAGTTTTTGCAAAATCAATTTCAGATTCAGCCCTGTAAAGTCCAATGAACTCTTCACCGCCGTACCTGTAAATTTCAAAGCCGGTGTCCTTGCAGAAGTCAGTAAAACATTCACCTATTTTATGTAACACTTCATCTCCGGCCGGATGCCCAAAGGAATCGTTGTAGCGTTTAAAGTAGTCTATGTCGGCAATAAAAAGACATTTGATTTTTGAAGCCCTTCCGTCAAAAGACTTGCGCAGCTCATGAAAAAGTTTTCTTCTGTTTGGAAGTGTTGTAAGTTCGTCAGTATTGCGCTGAAGAATATAAATGCGTCCGTTTTCCAAAGCCTGAAACCTTGACTTGCGAACAGCGTAGCCGCCTATAAGACCAACAAGCATGCTGATCATCATATTTGGAATATCATCTTTCCATGCGCCGTATGGAATTCTTCCTTGAAATTTTATATCAAAATAAAGAAATGTAAAAAAAAGAATTAGTTCTATGACATATATGTGCCATGTTCTGTCTAAAATTATGTATGGCATAACAATCACAATAAGTTCAATTATAAAAACCTGCCCT
>JBAXYY010000144.1:0-5917 GCA_041670585.1 Treponema sp.
AAAAATAATCTATTATCTATAATAAAAAATGGGTGGATTTATGCGCTTGTTATACAACTTAAGATTACCAAAGAAATTATCACATCAAGGGGCCATCTGCATAGCGTTTGCTGTTCTTGCGGCAGTTTGGTTTTTTATCTTCTTTAAATACCATGACAGTCAAAAACTAGATTACAATTCTTTATCAAGCGCCAGTTTAAATGATGCCTGGTACTATGTTAGCAATGGTGAAAAACACATTATAAAGCTTCCAAATACAGAAAAAAAACGAGTGCCTGTTGATTCAGACGGATATTCAAGAATTTACTTGGACTTGTCAGAGAATTTTGTCGCGGAAGTTGACATAAGCTTTTATACAAAAAATCAATTTGATGTTGTAAAAATAGGCGAAAAGGTTCTTGAGTCTTACGTGGGCATAAATTATCCAAAATGGTTTTCTTCTTCCGGCTGTTATTTTCATATAGTGACAGTTCCACAAAATGACGCTAAGGAAAAAAGAACATTGTGCATTGCGCTTACATCATACATGAAATCAATGGACGGCATTTATTCAGAAATACAATGCGGCTCACGGTTTTCCTTAATAGATTATTTGATAAGAAGAAACGGATTTAAAATTTTAATTTCAATTTTGGTTTTTATTTTTAGCGCTTTCTTGCTTCTTATAGCATGGCTTTTTAGAAAACAGCTAGGAACAGACCACACGTTGCGCGCGTTAGGTTTTCTTACGCTTTTAGTAAGTTGCTGGCTCTTGGAAGAGTCTTACGTGACGCAGTTTCTTTATTCAAATCAAATTGTGCACTGGCTTTTTAATTATATTTTCTTTTTAACAATACCAATCACATTCTTGTATTTTCTAGAAGAGCTTTGCGGAAACCATACAGACATAGGTCTTGGAATATTAACCTATGCAGATTTATTGATTATTGTTGTTTGTTTAGCTTTTCAGTTCAGTGGAAAATATCAGCTTACACAGACAATGTTTATTTCTCACATTATGATAATTATCATTTCCATTTATACAATTTGCTTCTTTGTAAAAGAAATGAAAAAGAACAATGCGCGCCTTAAAGAATATTTTGTTGCAATTATAATTCTTTTTTTAGGCTGTTATGCGGAGCTTGCTGTTTACTATGTAACAAAGTCTTATGAAAGCTCATGGATCATGCCTTTGACATGTCTTGTGTTTTTTATTTTTCTTGGATACACAGTGTACAATGCGACTGTGAAAAAAATGCAGGCGCTTAATGAAGCAGAAACTTACCAGAAGCTTGCGTTCATAGATTTTTCAACAGGCGTTTACAACAGGACAGCTTATTACACTTTTATAGAAAAATTTAATGGAAAAGATGAGCCTTTTGCAATTGTGCTTTTTGACATGAACAACTTAAAAAAAATAAATGACAAGTACCAGCATTTGTTTGGCGACAAAGTAATAAAGTGCTTTAGCGGTTGCGCACAGAAAGCTTTTGGCAAATACGGCAAAATCTACAGAATTGGCGGCGATGAATTTATTGCGCTAATAAAAAATCCAAAGCCAGAGCTTATAGAAAAAGCAAGCCGTCAGTTTGACGAATATGTAGAAAATCAAACAGAAGTTGATTATAAATTTTCAGTTGCGTACGGATATTCCATTTTCACTGCTTCAAAAACCGCTGATTTTAATGCGGGCCAGGAAGCTGCTGATAAAAATATGTACAACATGAAATCTAAAATGAAGGAATCACGTGAAAACTATGAAGTGTGATTCCTTAAAATCAATTATTTTATTTATTAAGGAAGTAAACTTATGAGCGACACAGAAGAACAGAAGAAAATAGCGGTTTTAATTGATGCGGACAACACTCCGTACAAAAAGCTTCGTCCTATTTTACAAGAAATTGCAGTACACGGCCACATAATTACAAAACGTGCTTACGGTGACTTTTCAATAGACACATTAAAAAACTGGAAGAAGGAGCTAAATGACAACGCCATAATTCCAGTGCAGCAGTTCTCCTACACACAGGGCAAAAACTCAAGCGACAGCGCAATGATTATAGACGCAATGGATTTGCTCTACACAGACAAGTACGACGCATTTGCACTTGTAACAAGCGACTGCGACTTTACAAAACTTGCAAGCCGCCTGCGTGAAAGCCAGCTTTACATTTACGGAGTTGGCAGAAAGCAGACTCCGCCTTCTTTTGTAAACGCCTGCGATGATTTTATCTACATAGAAAACTTAAAGGAAGAAGAGGATGAAGAAGAGTCAAATGAAGAAGACAAGCTTATAGAAACAAAAAGAAAAATACATAAGGCTTCAAAAATTCCAGGAAGCGGCATTGTCTCGGCAATAAAGGGCAGCGTTCTTGTTCATAAAAACAGCAATGAAATTATGACAGACAGGCAGTTCCGTAAAATTTACAAGCTTCTTTCTAACGCCTACGAAAAATACGCTGATGACACGGGCTGGGCAGAAGTAAGCGCTGCCGGCTCTTTCTTTAAGCGCCAGGACCCAGCTTTTGACACTTTAGACTACGGCTTTAAAAAACTTTCTGATTTAATAGAATATCTTTCTGATGATTTTGAAATTCAAAGGGTGCAGTCACAGAATGGAAGAAGGACGGCAGTTGTGTACTACAGACCTGTTTCTAAATAAAAACTAAAAGTGAGTTTTTAGAGATACCATAAAAAAAATAAAAAAAAGAGGTTAAAAAATAACTAAAAGCTTAAAGTAAATTTTACAAAATTGTAGAATGGGTGTACTATCATATCAACCGGTTTACTATAATTATACGAAACAGGTTGCGAAGAGAAGAATAGTTATTTAAAAAGGCAATTTTATGTTATTATTGAATATCAATAGCTTAAAATTAAGGAAAGAATTTAAAAAAAGATATTTGTGCCTGCTAAGTGATCTTGAACTTGTTTTATTAAAAATCTTTCATCAAAAAGTTTTACTTGTGCCTCAAAAAAAAATATTTTGCAGAATGTTTTCTTCAAAATATTCAGACATAAGAAATTTGTCTAACAGGCGGGTTATAGATTACATCACTAGGTTTGTTACCACCCCCCTAAGTATTGCGCTTGTACAAACAGCGAAAGGTAGTGTAAACTAGATTTGTTCTTGCTTGCTTTTTCATTATACTTTCTTGTTTCTTGTTATTAAAATCGGAAAAAATTTATCTATATACAATAAAAGCAACAATTCACATTTTATTGTTTAAGTGAATTGGATATTGGAGTTTGGTATGAAAAGTTAAATTGAATCTATAAAAATTAATTCTTCTGCAAGTAAAAAGCACAGAATTGCAGTAAAGTTTATATTAATTATTGGAATAATCTTAACAGTGTTTAATTTTCTTCAAATTATTCTGTCTAGTGCAACTGTTAAAAAATCTACAAATGCAGAGTATGAACAAAGCGTTGAGCAAATATCTCTTTCAAATGCCAAGGCTTTTTCTAATGAAATATACGGCTACATTCAGGAAATGAGAATGTACACAGAGACAAACACTGCCCAAAGTGGTGACATTGACGCAATGAGAAAGTGGATTATAGAAAGAAGAGATATAAGAAATAGTAATTTTGATTATGTTATTGTTTGCGGACCAAATGGAGTGTTTTATACAGACCAAGGAAAGACTGGAACAATTTTAGACCGTTCATATTACAAGGCAATTTTTGAAGAAGGAAAAGACTTTTATGTTGACGACCCTGTATATTCAAAAACAACAGGAAAGCCAATTGTTCATATAACAAGGGCTGTAAAAGTTGACGGCAAGCCAGTTGCATTTTTTTGCGGTGTCATGTCAATTGAAAAAATTCAAAATGAAATAAAAAAAATAACGCTTGGAGAAAAAGGCTACAGCTTTCTTATGGCAAGCAGTGGTGTTGTAATAGCCCATCCAAATAAGGAATGGGAAATGAGCCTGAATTTTATTACAGATATGGGAGATGAACACAAAGATGTCGCAAGTGTAGCAAAAGAAATGGCATCTGGAAAGACAGGCACCGCTTGGATAAAAAACACCGATGGCTCAAAAAGCTATGTCTATTACACTACAATAAAGAACACTCCGTGGAGCTTTGCGTTCGATGTTCCAGATTCACAGATTTCTGAAACAAGCATAGCGCTTAGCAAAAAAATGATTTTCTTAAACGTAATAAATTTTATTTTGATTATTTTAGCAACAGCCATTCTTGTTAATAAAACATTAAAGCCTTTGGAAGTTGTTCAGAAAACAATTGCTGGCATTGCAAGCGGCAACGCTGATTTAACAAAACGAATACAGGTGCAGGCAAACAATGAAATAGGCGGCGTTGTCAACGGATTTAATAAATTTACAGAAAAGCTTCAGAACATTGTGTCTGACATAATAAAGTCAAAGGACAATCTTTCAAAGTCTGGAAAAAACTTGCAGGAAGCTTCAGAGGACACTGCCGCTGTAATGATTCAAATACAGTCAAATATAGAAAGTGTTCATAAGCAAATTACAAACCAGTCTTCAAGCGTAGAGGAAACTGCCGGCGCTGTAAATGAAATTGCGTCAAACATTACGTCTCTTGAAAGAATGATAGAAACACAGTCCGCAGGTGTGGTGCAGGCTTCTGCCGCTGTAGAAGAAATGATTGGCAATATAAATTCTGTTGACCAAGTAGTGAACAGCATGGCTAATTCATTTGAAGTTCTTTTGCAAAAGTCAAACACTGGCTCCACAAAGCAAAACGATGTAAATGTAAAAATTGAGCAGATTAAGGAGCAGTCAGAAACTCTTGGCGAGGCAAACAAATCAATAGAAAGCATAGCAAGCCAGACAAACCTTCTTGCAATGAACGCGGCAATAGAGGCGGCACACGCAGGAGAAGCGGGCAAAGGCTTCAGCGTTGTTGCTGATGAAATTAGAAAACTTTCAGAAACTTCATCTATGCAGTCAAAGACAATAGGCGAGCAGCTTAAGAAAATTCAAGATTCAATAAATGAAGTTGTAGGTGCTTCTGCGGATTCAAGCAAAGCTTTCTCTTCTGTGTCTGAAATGATAAAAACAACAGACGAGCTTGTAAAGCAAATAAGCGGCGCTATGAGTGAATCAAAGGAAGGCTCAAAGCAAATTACAGACGCTCTTCATTCCATGAACGACAACACACTTGAAGTAAAGAACGCTTCTTCAGAAATGGGAGCCGGCAACAAGGCAATTCTTGAAGAAGTAAAACGCCTTCAGGACATTACATATGCTGTAAAAGATAGCATGAATGAAATGAAAATTGGTGCTGATAAAGTAAACAAAACAAGCGCTGCTCTTTCTAATATTTCAAAAGAAATGGAAGATTCTATAAATAAAATTGGAAATCAAATAGACCAGTTCCATGTTTAAAAAATAAAACTTGAAGAGAGTTTATTTAAAAATAAAAACGGTGCAAGGCAATGTTCAAATGAATTTTTCATGAATTAGCCTTGCACACGGAGAAATAAAAATATGGAAAAAGATATTGTGATTCTAATAGTTTGTGGATTATTTTTTTTGATAGTGTCTTTAGGTGTGTTCTTAGTAAAAAATCTATTCACAAAATTATCAAACATAGACCCCGTTACAGGGCTTTGGAATTTAAAGAAATTTGAAAGCGAAGTTCAAAAGGAATTGCTTAGAAAGGAAGATACTTACTACATGATTTCTGACACAGACTTTCGCAACTTTAAATATATAAATGAAACTTACGGCAAGGAAGCAGGAAATGCTCTTTTAAAAGAATCTTCAAGATACTTAGTTAAAACAATGAAAAAGTTTGACTGCTACATTGCTCGTGGATTTGCGGACCATTTTTACTTATTGATTAAACTTCCAAAAAATCCTGAGTATTACACATATGATGTTTTAAAGCCTTACTATGATGTAAAGGATATAAAGAAGCATTTTAACGTAGTGATTAAGCAAGG
>JBAXYY010000145.1:0-5884 GCA_041670585.1 Treponema sp.
CAAATGCTGTTATGCGGCTTACTGAATCATCAAATGAAGTTACAGGAATGCTAACATCTGTTACAGAAATATATTTTGTTACACTTTCACTGGACTTTCCATTTTTATCTTTGCATGTAATTAAAATAGAATATTTGCCTGTTTTAGAAGGTGTTGTAACGCTCCAAATTGAATATGTTGGATATGTTGAAGACAAATCAATTTTGCCAGAATCAACAACAGTTGAATTTACTGTGTCTGTGATTGAATATGAAATTGAATCCAGTCCATCATCGTCATAAGCCTGTCCGTTTAAAGAATATCCCGGATACGCGCTTGAAGCATCTGCCAATGTACTTTCACCAAAAGGAACAACTGCCCACGGAATGTCTGCATCCGGCAGCCAGCACACGTAGCCTTGAGTAACTTTTTCTTTGTTGCCTGCTTCGTCTGTGCAAATTGTAAACACTTTCATTATTGTTTTTTCACTGTCATCATTTACATTTTTCAAATCAGAAGCGCCTACTGTTGCAGACCAGTTGCGTAACTCTGTTTCTGTGCCAGTGATTGTCTTTGTGCAGTATACCGTAGAGCCGTCGTCATTTTGAAAATTAATTTCTATGCTTTTTAAAGTTGCATCGTCTGTTGTGTTCCCGCTTATTGTAAATGATTCGTTCAACAAATATGAAAGACATGCTCCGTTTTTAACTGACCATGTTGACATTTTTGTTTCCGCATCCGCCATTGATGAAGCTGTGGTAAGCTCCGGTTCGTTTACAGTAAGGACAGGCGGCGTTGTGTCTATTACAAGAACAATTGTCGCTGAAGAAGAAGGACCTGAATTTTCCGCATCATCATAAGCTATTGTGGTAATAGAATAGTTTGTAATGTCCGCAGAAGAAGATGCGCTTACACCCAAAGCCCAGCTCACTGTTTTATCTTCACCTGCTGTCCAAACACAATTGCTGTTTGCATAAGAAGCCCAGCTTGCAGAAGATGATGATTTATATAACCAGCTATTGTTTTCATATTTCCAAGACTGACCTGTTGTAGTTAAATTAACTTGCAAAGAAGTAACAGCATTGTTATCAGAAGCAGTTCCTGTAATTACAAAATCTGATGAAACATTTTCCATAGACTGAGGTGTTTTAATTGCCACAGTTGGCGCTGTTAAATCAACTGCATCACCCAAGCCAAATAATTCACATGAAGAAAAAAGCAAGGTGAAAGCCGCTGTTAGTGTAAGTATTGTTTTATATAAAAAAGTATTTGTTATTTTCATTTTGTTGTCCTCCTGTTACACGCAAATTAATTGAAGCCCTGATCTATTACATACGATATGTTTCCATATGAACCTTTTGTATAATTGTACGCCCAGTTTGATCTTACAGGAATTATAGAAATATCGCTTATTACTTCATAAGAAATCCAATAGCCTGTTGTTCCACTACCATCTGGCTCATACATGAACTTTCCATATCTTACGTCAGGGTCGGCATCACGTAGAGGGAAGCCAGAAATTGTTGGCATACCGCTAGAAACATTGCTGCCTTCAACTCTTATATTTCCATAACTGTTTGAATTATTTGCAAACACATACACCGTTTTGAATGCTCCTTCATAGCCTTTACCTGAATTAGTAAAGTTTGTCTTTGTTGCAGAAGCCGCAACATAGTCTCTTCTTGAAGTGAGCAAACTTCCGTCGCCTAATACAAACGCAGTGTTGTTTGTGTAATCGGTTTCTGTTGAAAGGCCTGTCAATGTAGCTGAAGTTATTGCGGAAAGCGTGGTAATAATTGACTTAACACCATTAGTTGAAGTAAATAATGTTGCATTTATTGGCCCTGTCCATGTATACTTACCAGCATCTGCATCTATAATGAAATTAGCATAAGTTGTTTCCGCAGTAGTAGTTGTTGTATAATAAACAACAGAAGAACTAGTTCCAATCATACTAGTTGGTAAACTATCTCCAGAAGGTTCATAAGCAGCAGAAATTGTTGCTGTTCCATTTGGTGTAATTGATGTTTTATATAGTTCCCATTTTTCTCCAATATAATTATTATTACTTGTCAATGTTTCGCCATTGTACCCATCTTTGTGATATGCAGTTGTTGTAGTTCCACTTTCTTCTCCACCACTTTTGCTCACCGTAGCAATCTTGCTCGTAGTTCCATATTTAACCGTAGCTCCAGGAGTTTCACAGTCAATTCTAACTCTAACATAACCTGTTGGAGCCGTGCTTGTTGAAGTTGTACCAGTATTTGTTGAGTTTGTGCTTGCGTCAGAAATCACTGTTAAATTTGTGGAAGTGTCTGTAGTAACACAACTACTGCTTGGTTCAACAGCGCCCCACCCATGGCTGTACCGGTCAACTCTAACTACAGGAGTTGCAACTTTGTCTGACCAGAACAAATAATCTGTTTTTGTAGAAGTGTTCAATCCTTCAAAAATATTTCCAGTTGAATCACTGAATGTCCCTTTGTCAATTACAACAACCCACTCCCTTCCGTCAGCCAAAGCTTTTGGGAATGTTACAGTAACTGTTTTATCATTTACTACAACAGAAGATGAAGTTACATCAAGTGTCTGCTGCAAATATCCGGCCGCTTCAAGTGCTGTTCTAATATTTAAAGAGTCTGTTGTTGAACCGTCAATTGGAATATCAAACCTAAGGACATATTTTGTATCTGTGTCTGGAACATAAGTTGAGCTTTCTTCTTTTAATCCATGTGTAATTTTCATATAAGGTCCAACTGGCTGCCCTGTTTTTGAATCATATACTTCAGTGCCATTTGAATCAGTTTCCAAAAGATATGTTTGCTTAGTTGAATCACCATTAAGTGCGTCGTATACAGTATTAAAATCTGTAGCAGAAAGAACCGGCGGAATGTACCAACCAGAAGCTGGCATAATTGTAATGCTACCAGATTCCTTTGAAACATTTTCACTGAACGTCAAAGTAACAATATTTCCACTTTTTGCAATTGTAGTGCCGCCTGTTGTTGTAGAGCCACTTGGAGCAACAGAACTCAATGTTGGTGCAACAGCATCTATAATCAGTCCACTTCTTGAGGCATAAGCAGAAGTTAAAGCTGTACCAGTTGAGCCTTTATTTCCATAACTGTCAGTCAAACCACTAATACTTACAGCGCTAAGAGCAACTGGACTACAAACAACACCGCTTTCAACAGTGTAAGTGAATGTAAGTGCAGAAGAGCCTGCCGAACTTGTAACGGTCACTGGAATTGAAATATCGTTTGCTGTGTTAGAATCATTTCCATTGTTCAAAGTAATAGAAGCGCTACTTGTTGTAGAAGCAATCACCTTGTCAGAGAAAGACATTTTAAAAGTTACAACTGTTCCAGCCGCATAAGTTCCATCTGGAAGAGTGCATGTTATATCTTGCAAAACAGGGAAAGCACCATTCACTACAATAGTTTTTGTTGTTGTGTTTGTAGATTTATTTCCAGCTGAATCTTTTTGATAAGCTGTTATGTAATAAGTTCCATTTCCTAATGTAACAGGACTTGAATAATTTAACCATGACATTCCGCCATCTGTTGAATAATAAAGAGTTCCACCACTTTCTGCACCTGTCACTGTTAAACTTTTATTTACATTATAAGTGCCCGCGTCTGGAGTAACAGTTGGAACTTCTGGAGCCGTACAGTCAATGTATCTAGACAAATTGACATTCGAATTAGTTCCAGCAGTAAGAGAGTTTCCTGCAACATCAGTAATGTAAGCAAGGTTTATGCTAGTAAAACAAGAAGATAAATTGTATCCAATCTGACCTTCTTTGTCAGAAGAAGTAACTGTGTGTGTAAAAGTAAGAGTTGACCCAGAAAGACTTTGCAACGAACAAGCAATTGTTCCACTACCACTTATCAAACTAAGTTCTGGGCTTCCAGAAATTAAAAGTGATTCGCTTGTTTTAACAGCCGCAGTTATTATATCTCCGCTCTTAAAGTAACCGCCGCTTCCGCCACTAACTGCAATAGATGAAATTGTAGGCGAAACACCATCTAATGCAATTGACTTATTGTCCTGTAAATTAGTTCCGCTTAATTCTGAAATAACAGCAGACGCTCCACCAGAGGTTTTTGTATTTATAACTCCACCATTTAAATAAATAGGAATAGAAGAGCAATATAATTTTTCTGAAGCAGCTCCTGTTGGAACAGTGTATGTAAATTCAAGCGTTGTTGTTCCACTTCCAGAAGTATAATCAACATATTTTATTTCACCGTCAGAAGTATATGAAACTTTAAGTTGAGGTTTACCATTTGCTGAATTAACAACCACTACATTGTCAAAAACAGCCTTCAATGTAATTTTATCACCAGCTTTATATGTTCCATTTGAATTTGTTGAAGTAATTGATTTTAAGCTTGCAACAGATCCAACTACAATTGTTTTTTGCAAAGACGCTTTGTTTCCTAAAATATCTTTTGCAGAGAATGTAAATGTTCTGTTGCCTTCATTCTTAAAATTAGTGCCATCCATTGTGTAAGTGCAGTGTCCATTTGAACTGTCTACATCCAAAGTTCCACCTGTAGTAGTTGAAGAATCTGTGTCTGCAATTAAAGTTGTTCCTTCATAAATGCTATAGCTTGTTTGATCAATAGAAAGTCCGCTTGTTTTTGAAGCATAGAATTCAAATGCAAAAGCTTTGTTTGGCAAACTTCCTTGCAAGTCAGCAGAAGGATTCACTGTTGTTATTGTTGGAAGCTCAGTATCACCTTGTAAAACGTAGTCTATACTTTCTGTATTGCCAATTGAGTTAACCGCATAAAATTCAATGAACTTCTGCGCGTTTTCAATTGTGCTGTTATACATAAAGTCTGATGTAATATCAGTTGTAATAGAGAATGTCTGCTTGTAATAAGTTGAGCCGCTTACTTCTGTTTCCGCAGCTTTTCCAAGAGCAACATTCCATATTTTAATTCCATCGCTTGGTATTGAAGAAGAGCCCGCCGCCGTTGAATCAGATTTTATTGCAGCAAGTGTAGCCGTTTTCTTATTAGAATTTGTATTAGTAATCCATGCGGCTTTTAATGAAGTGCATCCAGCAGAACCAGTGTCTAAAGTATAGCCTTCAATTTTAAATGTCTTGCCATCTGTACTCAAAGCAGGAATTGTATTTTCTTGTGGTGAAGTAATAATGATTATTGGAATATGAGAGTCATGAATTGTAAAAGGAACATATATTGTATTCCAAACAGAATTTGCTGTTCCGTCTTTTACAAGTGCAATAATATAATACTCGCTGTTAATTTCCGTGCCAGACTTTAAGCTTACAGAATAATCTCTAGTTGCAGAATTTGAATCAAATGTTTTAACAGTAAGCCCTGCGTTTGCAGCAGCAGTTGAATCTTTTAAAGTTTCAATTTTTTCATCATTAGTGCTGCCTGAAATTTTTAAAAAATCAGACACAGAAATAATTCCATAAATTACTGTATCAATTGAATCATCATCAAAAAAATCCAAAGGAAGAAGTGTTTCTGGAGAAATAAAATATGTCGAGCCAGATTCAATTAAAGTGCTAGGTTTTTTAGCATGAGGAACATCACTTTCTTCGCACCAAAGCGCATAGCCAATTTCAGTTTCATCTGTGGCATTTCCGCCATTGTCAGTTGCCTTGTATGTAAATTTTAAATAATGTCTTCCAGAAGCAAGTGAAGAAGCCGCCTCAGTAAGTTTTGCATTTTTAATTGTAAAAGAAGGAGAATAATTAGAAGAGCCTTTATCTGGAGAAAGAGAAAGTAATTTTGTTTCTCCTTCATAAACATTTAGTGCAACAGAAGCCAAAGACATGTTGTCGCTTATTTTTCCATGAACAATAAATGAAACATTTTGCGCCATATCTTTATTGGAAGAATCGTCAGTATCAATTGCTTCG
>JBAXYY010000146.1:0-5823 GCA_041670585.1 Treponema sp.
ACGGAAGCCAATCAGTCCACTGGGCGGCGGCAAAGCTAAACAGATCTGTCAAAACAATAAAAAGATATGTCTCACGGATAATGCAAAATCCAGAGGACGACCTGATTCACAAGAACAGGGGAAGAACTCCGAAGAACAAAGCAGACCATGAAACCATATGGAGGCTGTACAAGGAAAAATACGCGGAGGCCGACTTTAACTTTGTAGTGCCTGTGCTTTTTTACGGCGGCGGTCTTACAGGCGTTGGCTTTTCCCCAAAGTTTGAAGCTGGCTACAACTGGGACGGCTGGCTTTTGGGCTTGCGCTATTCATACAGCACTTCTTTAAAAGGAAGCACAAGCCTTACTTCAAACATTGACATTTACAAAAACTCAATCACATTGCAGATTTCTAAAACAATAGACAAATAGCTTCTGGCTTTTATGCCTTCATTTTTACAGGCAAAACCTTATGTGGGGCTTGGAGTTGATATAATTTCCGGCAGCTACGTATTTAATGAAAACAACTGCACATACAACGTTCTTGGAGCGGGCTTTATTTTTAACTTAAGACTTGCGGCGGAACTTGTTAACTTTCCAATAATCACAGGCTATGCAACACCTTCTGTAGGAATGGAGTTTGATTTTACGCCAGATGCAAACGGACTTGCTTTTGTGCCATCATTCTACATTGGCGCTCGCACTGACGCAAAACGCGTTATTGAAATTGTTAACACAATTAAAACCACTATTGAAAATAAAAAATCAGCAAAAGCAACAGAGCCTGCTGCAACAGAAGAAGAGCCTGCAGTTGAGCAAACAGAAACTCCAGTAGAAGAACAAGCCGCACCTGTTGAAGAAGAAACAACAGCTGAAGAGCCAGAAGCTGCAGTCACAGCAACAGAGCAGAATGTTGAAGAAGAGGCGGCTATAAATGCAGAAGCCCCAGCAACAGAACAACCAACAGAGCCTTTGACAACACCGCCAGAGCCAACCGTTGACGGAACAGAACCAACGGCTGAATCAACTGAACCAACTGTCACAACTGCAACTGACACAACTGAATCAACAGACACAACTATTGAAACAACAGATACAACAACTGACGTTGATACAACAACAGTAGAAACAGAATCTACAGTTGAATCAACAGAACCAACTGTTGAAACAACTGACACTGCTACAACAGCTGAACAAACTGTTGACACAACTAACACTGCTGCAACTACTGAGCCTACAGTTGAGACAACTGACACAACTGCAGAAACAACTGACACTGCTACAGCAGCAGAACCAACTGTTGAAACAACTAAAACTGCTGCAACTACTGAGCCTACAGTTGAGACAACTGACACAACTGCAGAAACAACTGACACTGCTGCAACAACAGAGCCTACAGTTGAGACAACTGACACTGCTGCAGAAGACACGACTGATGATGCTGCAACAACAGAGCCTACATTTGAAACAACAGAAGACACAACAAACACTGACACAACTATCGAAACAACAGAAGAGACAACTGTAGAAACAGAGCCTGCGGTTGAACAGACAGATGTTGAAGTAACGCAAAAGACTTCTGAACCACAGACAGCAACTGTTGAATCAACTGACACTGCTGCAACTACTGAGCCTGCGGTTGAAACAACAGAAGAGACAACTATTGAAACAACAGACGCTACAACTATGGAAGAATCCAATGGAGGCGAAAATGAATAGGCAAACACTTCGCAAAATAAAACAAGCTTTCCTTTTAATAAGCCCAGTTTTAATAATTTCAGCATGCACGGCAGTTTACTCAGACTTCGCGGGCCTTACAGGCAAAACAGAATACTATGTAACATTCAATTCCAACGGCGGAAAAGAAAGCTACAGTTCTGTAAAGCTCATTGTCCCAATTAACAACGTGGCAGAAAGCTCCATTCCTACAGTCTCAAGAATCTACTACAACTTTAACTCCTGGATCATACAGGCAAGACGGCAGCGGGCAAACATTCACCTCTGACACAACAGTATCTTCCAATCTAACTGTCTATGCAAAATGGAAACCAAACTCCTCAGTTTCAGAAAAGCTTGAGCAGCTCGATAAAGACGGTGTAACAGAAACTACAGTTGTAACAATAAAAGACTTGATTTCTACAGAAACTTCTCTTACACAGGAAGAGCTGAAAAAACTTGCGGAAGACATAAAGACAAGCGACAAGAACATAAGCCTTGACCTAAGCGGAGTTACAGTTGAAAACAACGCAATTCCGTCCGACACATTCAAAGACTGCGACAACATTACTTCTGTAACACTTCCTGATAAGGTCACAACAATAGGAAGCGGAGCTTTTGAAGGCTGCACAGGTCTTACAGAAGTTACAATTCCAGACACTGTTACTTCTATTGAAGACGGAGCGTTCACTGGCTGCACAAATGTTACAGAAGTTGCATTTGAAGGAAATGCTCCTTCAATGGGAAAAGATGTTTTTGGCGGGTGTGACAACCTTGACACAGTTGTTAGCGAACCTGGAGCTACAGGATTTAACGATACTACATTTACAAACTCTCTTCCTACAGACCAAAGCGGAAAACCAATAGCAACAGTAAAATATAGACCAACAATAACAGTGACTCTTGCTAAAACAAACGATGCAACAATCGGACTTACAAACACAAAAGACACAACATTCACTGTAAACACATTCAATTCATACGCATGGTACTTGGACGGAATAAAAGAAACTACAACTGATACCACATCACACACTTACACCACAACGAATCTAAGCGCCGGTAACCACACAGTAATGGTTTTAGTAAACGGCAACCGTTCCGCAACAGCTACTATTACAGTTACAACAACTGCTAATTACTAGGAACACAGGAGGAAACAATGAAAACAAAATTATACAAACAAAACATATTCAAAGCTCTTGCAACAATTGCACTAGCCCTTGCTCTTGTAGCATTTTCTTCATGCACAAATCTATTTGATTCAGTGAACAAAAACGACGGCAAGGCATATATAAGCGTCTCTTTAGGAAATGCGCGCAGAATTCTTCCAACAGACTTAGCTGAGTCTGATATTACAAAAGCAGAACTTCTTTATGGAACAATTACTGCGGACACAGAACTTGGCACATGGACTACATCTGATGGAACTTCTGCCATAGCAGCAATGACAGCAGACACAAGCAAGGCTCTTGAAGTTGGAACATACAACTTCACATTGAATCTTTACGTTGGCAGCGACAACTCCTACACACCAGTTGAAACAGGCTCTGTTACAAGCAAACAAATAGTTGCAGGAACAACAAACAGTCTTGAATTTACAATGGCGTATGTTACATCAGGAAGCGGAGACTTGGAGCTGACGTTAAAATGGACTAAAGACGACAGAGTTACTTCTATACAAGGCGGTTTGTTTAACACTGCGGGAACTGTAGTTACAGGTTTTGAATTAACAGCCCTTGCAAAATCAACAACTGATGAAATAAATTACACAGCTACTTATTCTAAAACAGATGTACCAGTTGGCACCTACATGATTAAATTTGTATTGTACAACGATACAACTGTTCTAAACACGCTCACAGACTTTGTTGTAATTTCACCTGAATGCAAAACAACAATTAAAGAAGGCTGGACATTGAGCAATGTGAACACAATCTACACAATCACATATAATTTAAATGGCGGAAGTTGGGCAATCACAGAACCTTCTCTTAAGACAAGAAATGCAAACACAGGCGTAACACTTCCTGTTTACACACATCTTTGGAAGAACGGCTACAAGTTCGCAGGATGGTATAACAATGAAACTTTTACAGGTGATGCGCTCACCACAATTAAAGCAGGAACTAAAGGCGATATAACACTGTTTGCAAAATGGAGCAATTCTATCTATGTTGACACAGCAGAAAAATTTATTTGCGCAGGCGGAAAATCTTTACTTATAAAAAGCTCAGACGGCAAGATTTATATTGACGATAATTCAAATGGCGTTCTTGACACAGGCGAAGAAGAAATCTATGTGACAAATAAAAACGCATTGAATGGAACAGGGAACTACTCTGATTACACTCTGTACGGCGGCTCTTGCACAGAAAATATTCCTTCAGAAAACACAAGCATAATAACAATGACAATGACAGCCGGCGCACTTAAAAACATTTACGCTGGTGGCAAAGGCTATGCAAATAACGGAAGTGTAACAATAAATCTTTCTGCAGGAACTGTTTCTGGCAATGTCTCAGGCTACGGCAGCGACGGAAGAACCAGCCTCTACAAAGCGGCAACTAGCGCAGTAAACATTTCTGGCTCAACTGTAATTGGAAACAAAACAGACGAAGGAATAGAAATAGATTCCTTCACAAGCGGTTATGCAAATGTATCAAGCGCACTGAGTTTAAGCTCTAAAAATATCACTATATTAACTTCTAAAACAGAAACAGGAACTAGCATTGCAGCGTTAACAAATGCAGATTACGCAGGAGCCGATTATTTTATTTGCCGTATATATGACTCTATAGAAAAAAAATACAATGCAACTTACTCAATAGAAAAATCAACAACAGACAATACAATAAAAATTGCGTCTGGTGTTATTCTTCCAGATGTTACTATAACAGACTCTTCATTCACTTTGGGAGCAAACAGAGTTACTGCAATAGGAACAATACTTTCTGTAACAGCAGAAAACGGCTATTTCACATTGGGCTCAACAGGGCTGACAAACGCTACTTTTGTAATGGGAATATTAAACGGAGAGTCATCATATACAAATAGTTGTTCAACATCAAATCAATACAGATATATTCAATACATTGCATTAAATAATTTAATTTCAGAAGCAGACGCATCTACATTTGTTCAAGGTATAACTTTTACAAGAACAAGCACAAATATGACTGTAAAAATCAACTTGGAAACAGTGCCGCTTGAAACTATAAATTCTGCTACTGTAACTTATTTCGACGGCAGTTTTTACAAATTTGTTAATACTTCACTAACTTGGCAATATGCATATATAGCAGCAAAAAACTCGGAATTTAACGGTCTGCATGGCTATTTAATGACAATCATGTCGCTTCCAGAAAACATGTTTGTGTATAATAAACTTATGGATGGCAATAGCGGGCAATCAGCTTGGATTGGCGGAAACAGAATTTCACCAACATATTTTAATACCGGAAAGTATGATGGGAAAACTTTTTCAACTGATGCAAAAGACTTTAGTTCATTAAATGCAGGATTAAGTTGCACAACAGCTTGGTACTGGACTTGTGGACCTGAAGCAGGAAAATGTTTTTATACAAATTCAACATATCATGAAAATACAAACGTTGGAAGTTATACACACGAAACAGATTCATACATACCAGAAGGAATGTTTGCTTATTGGAATTCAACAAAATCAACCACTTTGACAGAACCAAGCAATACAAACGGAAATTCATCTTTTGGCAGAGAAATATGCGCTCAATATGTTTCTGGTGGCTACTGGAACGACTTGCCTTTAGGGTATGCGACAGAAACAAAATCCTACATTATAGAGTACACGCCGTACCTTACTCAATACAACGAGGAAACTGCAACAGCATCTTCCATTTCAGCTTCAAAGGTTTACTAAGCACTAGCACCGTTTAGTACGTAAACCACATCTATATCCAGCGTGTTCTGCCACTCAAGACACGCTGGATTTTTTTTTACGTTAAATTTGCTATTTGCAAATAACATACCGCGTGTTCTTGCCCCTGCCCTCTTGCCGTATGCTGCCGCTTTCAACTAATTTTACAAGCACACGGTTTGCGGTGGAAAGCGAGACTTTTAAAATAGACTCGACTTCTGAACGCGTAAC
>JBAXYY010000147.1:0-5646 GCA_041670585.1 Treponema sp.
ATGAAAAATTATGAAAACAATGCGGTTTGTTGCAAGGAGTTGAAAGCAATGGAAAATGGTAAATCAGAAAATTCAAAGAAAATCGGAATAATTGGGGCTATGGACATTGAAGTTGACCTGTTGAAAAGCCAGTTAATGCCTGCTTCCTGTGGAAAAGTTGTGGAAACTAAAGCTGCGGGGCTTACATTTGTAGAGGGCGTTTTAGATGGAACTGCAGTTGTAATTGTTAAGTCTGGTGTTGGAAAAGTAAATGCCGCCCTTTGCGCGCAACGTCTTGCCCTTGAGTTCAAAGTAACTCATATAATCAACACTGGAATTGCAGGTGCAATGGCGCACGGTATAAAAGTTCTTGACATTGTTGCTTCAACTGACGCGCTTTACCACGACATGGACGCAACAGGTTTTGGCTACAAGGTGACAGAAATTCCTCAAATGAAGTGCAGTGATTTTATTGCTGATTCAAAAATGATTGATGCCGCAAAAAAAGCGTTTGCTGACTTGCCAGAAGCTAAAGGACACAACTTGATGACTGGACGAATTGCAAGCGGCGACCAGTTCATAAGCAACCGTGATGTAAAAAATCAGATTAAGAAAAACTGCGACCCGGCCTGTGTTGAAATGGAAGGGGCAGCAATTGCGCACGCATGTTATTTAAATGAAGTGCCGTTTATTATAATCCGTTGTATGAGCGACATGGCGGACGACGGCGAAGAAGCAACGTACAAGTTCAACGATAAAGTTGCGGCAGAAATGAGCGCGGGGCTTGTTCGCAAGATGATTCAGCTGTTTTAGTAATGCTTGTCGAATAAGGAATAATAACTTATTATATATAAGGAGGCTAATTATGATGAATCCTATTATAGAACAGAAAATAAAAAGTATTCCTGATAAATATGTAAATGAAATTTCTGATTTTCTAGATTTCTTACAATTTAAAGCTTCCTCTTCAGAAAGTAAATTAAAAAAAAGAAATCCTGGAATTGCAAAAGGCAAACTTTGGATGTCAAAAGATTTTGATGATACACCTGAGGATTTTAAGGAGTATATGTAAAGTGAGTTTCTTGTTAGATACACATACACTTCTTTGGTTTCTTTTTAACAGCCCTGAACTTTCTAAAAAAGCCCTTGAAAAAATTCAAAGCAATGAAAATGTTTATGTCAGTATAATCTCTTTATGGGAAATTGAAATTAAAAAGAGTATTAAAAAACTTGATATAGATTATTCTTGTTCAGAATTAGTTGGTTTATGCGGTAAAGAAAACATTGATCTGCTTCAAGTTTTACCTAAGCATATTGATAAAATAAAAGATTTGCCGTTTATTCATAGAGATCCATTTGACCGTTTGCTCATTGCACAAGCACAAAGTGAAAATCTAACTATAATTACAAAGGATTTGATAATTCCTAAGTATGATGTTAAAACTATTTGGTAATAAATATATAAAGAGGTAACAAAATGGCAGAAGAAGTAGCTACAGAAAAAACAGAAGAGACAAAGAAAAAATATAACGTTGACAGTTTTAATCTTGACCACACAAAAGTGACAGCTCCATTTGTAAGACTTGCCGCAAAGAAAGTTGGAAGAAAAGGCGATGTTGTTACAAAGTTTGACATTAGGTTTTGTCAGCCAAACAAAGAGTGCATGACAACTGGCGCAATTCATACGCTTGAGCATTTAGTTGCAGAATATATCCGCGACGAATTAAAAGGCGTAATTGATTTTAGTCCAATGGGCTGCAGAACAGGTTTTTACTTTACAATCTGGGGCGACCATGACGAAGCTTACATTGCAGAGCACATGATGAACGTTCTTAAAAAAGTTGCCGTGTGGGACAAGCCAATTCCCGCTGCTACAGAAAAAGAATGTGGCAACTACCGCGACCATGATTTGGAAGGCGCAAAAAAGTGGGCCGCTAAATGGGTGGAAGGCATTGAAAAGACTGGGTACAACTGCTACAAGTAAAAAATGATTGAATTAATTGGATTTCAATTCTAAGTTCTTTACTACTTGTGTTAATCTTTTTTATCTTCTTTACTCTTGTCACCTTTGAAGTATATTTCTACAAAGGTGATTGTTTGAAGTTTTTCTTGCCAGATAAAAATGATTCTAATGCCGGAATGATTTCCTCTTCCTAATAATGATTTACAGGCGAATTTTCGTACTTTATTTGCAATCAATTCTGAAGAACAAAAACCTTCGATAGGTAAAAAACTTGTTGTAGGAATATTTTTTTCATAATAAGTTTCTAAGGCAAATTTTTTAAAACTTTCAAAATCACTTTCCAAAGTACGAAAACGTTTCAAAAGAGACTTAAAATCTTTGTTGAATTCAGGAAGCCTCTTGTAGTTAATCATTTTCCTTTTGGTATTTCCTTACAGAAGTTTCATCTGTTCTATAAAATACAGCTTCATAATCAAGAACTTCTTTATCTTTAGCACCTATCCAAGGAATGTCTTTATGTGAAAGATTTGACAGCTCTGTTGCAGATTTATTTGAATTTTTTTCAAGTTCTGCATCAATAAATTCAAGTTCACGGGCAGAAAGTAAATCTAAATTCGGCTCAACAATTGGCAGGTATTTTGTCATTTCATGCTGATAGTATTCAGTTTTTACTTCTTCAACTTGTTTGTCTTTTTCCATTTGTCTTATGAGTTTTGCAAAATCAACTGGGGTTGGTCCAAAAGTATTTTTTATATATGAAAGTCCCATCAATTGTTTTTCATATAATTCGTAGAAGTCAAAATCAATAAAATATAGAAGTTTGTATAAAACAGTTTGCCCAACATTTGGTTTTGCTCCAACTTTTGCTAGAATGTAAAGAAAAACTTGTTTGAATTTTTCAATGTTATTTTCTGGTATGCTAATTCTTATGTCTGATTTTTCTTTTTCATTAGTAGATTGTGTAATTTCATAAGTCGCTTCAACAGGCATTTTATTATCAATTAAACAAGAATAATCAACGTCAAAAATCTTTGAAAGTTTGCGTAATATTTCAAGCGGCATTTCATTACTTCCATTTTCATATTTAATGTAAGTCTGTCTTGAAATATCTAGCTTCTTTGACAATTCTTCTTGAGAAAATGAATTTTTTTCTCGTAATGATTTAATGATTGAATCCATACTTATAACATAATATGAGCTCTTATAAATGTCAAGATTTAATTACAAGTATATGTAAATAATAGCATACTATAGCATTAGTCAGTTTTGATAAAAAATATCAATAGACAAGAATTCATATCTAAAGTAGTATCCTTCATATAAATAAAAAAGGAAATAAAATAGATGAACCTTCTTCAAAAGTTTAAGGAGACTCTTTGTTCTGTTCTTCCAATAATGGTTATTGTTTTACTGCTTGGAATGACAGTGGCACCGCTTGGTAAAGATTTAATCTTGCGGTTTATTATAGGCGGTGTTCTTTTAATTTTTGGGCTAACAATTTTTCTGCTTGGAGTTGACATTGGTATTCTTCCAATTGGCGAGCAGAGCGGTGCGGCACTTACTTCTAAGAAAAATCTTGGACTGCTGCTTTCTGTTTCTTTTGCTATAGGTTTTATTGTTACAATTGCAGAGCCAGATGTTCAAGTTTTGGCGGACCAAATTTGCAGCGTGTCTTCTGGAATTAACAAATGGATTTTAGTTTGCATGATTGCGGTTGGCATTGGTCTTTTTGTAATGATTGGTCTTTTTAGAACAGTAACTTCTTTTCCATTGAATGTTCTGCTGATTGTTTCTTATATCGTTGTTTTTATCTTAGCATTTTTATGTATACCTGAATTGCAAGGCGTTGCTTTTGACGCTGGTGGCGCTACTACAGGACCTATGACTGTTCCGTTCATTATGGCGCTTGGTGTTGGTGTTGCATCTGTAAGAAAAGGCTCTACTGTAAATGGCAAGACAATTTCTAATGACGACAGTTTTGGTCTAACAGGAATTGCTTCTATTGGACCAATTGCGGCAGTTTGCATTTATGGAATTGCGCTTAGGTTTTCTTCTTTTACAGAGGTTGCTTCAAGTGCTGTTGAAACAACTGCGGGCGCTGAAAAAGTTGTAAATGATGTCACTGTGTTTTTAGATTTGATTCCTCAGGAAAGTAAAGAAGTGGCGCTTGCTTTGGCTCCTTTGATTGGGCTTTTTGTTTTGCTGCAAATCTTTTTGCTTAAGATGCCGCCTGTTAAAGTAAAGCATGTTATTAAAGGTTTTATTTATTCATACATTGGACTTGTTTTGTTTTTAGTTGGTGCGAACGGTGGCTTTATTCCAGCAGGAAATGCGCTTGGTGAAATACTTGGCGGCTATGCTATGACAAAAGGTGTTTTGTGGAGCGTTGTTCTAATTGCAGTGAGCGTTGTTTTTGGAGCTGTTGTTGTTTGCGCCGAACCGGCTGTCTGGGTTTTAACAGAACAGGTTGAAAGTGTGAGCGGCGGAACTATAAAAAGAAAAGTAATGCTTGCGGCACTTTCTGCGGGCGTTGCAATTTCTGTTGGACTAAGCGTGATAAGAATTATTTTTAATTTTAGCTTGTGGTATATTTTAATTCCAGGATATGCTGTGGCGTTAGTGCTTTCACTTTTTTGCCCTAAGCTTTTTGTTGGAATTGCGTTTGACTCTGGCGGTGTTGCGAGCGGACCTATGACAAGCACATTCATCTTGTCATTTACACTTGGTGTTTCTTCTGCAGTTGGAAAAGCTTCTGCAACAAATGCGTTTGGTGTAATAGCGTTAGTTGCTATGACTCCGTTAATTGCAATTCAGATTTTGGGTCTTCTTTATAAGCACAAGAACAATAAGGCTCAAAAAAATAAAATGCTGGAGGAAAAATGAAATATCAATTATTAATTAGTGTTGTTCCTCATGACAAAGGAGAACTTATTACAAAGGCGGCTGTTGAAGCAGGAAGCACAGGCGGCACTGTATTGATGGGGCGTGGAATAAGCGGCAACAGTTTTGTAACAGCGTTGGGCTTGGGTGGAACTTCAGAAGACATAGTTTATATTCTTACTGATGATTCACAAATAGAAAAAATTTCTAGCTCAATTAAAAAAGCAGTTGAAAATGAAAAGCAAAACTTTGGACAAATATTTTCAATAAGCACAAATAATTTTTTAAAGAATGGAACTGTAAACGAAGGAGAAAATAAAATGGCAGAAGAAAAATCTTTGGAACTAATAACTGTAATTTTAAATAAAGGATATGCTGATGACGCAATGGCGGCCGCAAGAAAAGCTGGCGCTGGTGGCGGAACTGTTATTAACGCAAGAGGAACAGCAAAAGAGGGCGACGCTAAATTTTTTGGAATGCAGATTGTTCCAGAAAAAGAAATGCTTTTAATTGTTGTAGACTCAGATAAAAAAACTGATGTGTTTGACGCAATAAAAAAACTTCCATGCTTGGCGGAACCAGGAAGCGGAATTGCCTTTTGCTCAGAAGTGAATGATTTTGCTTTGTTAGGAAAATCTCATAATGAGTGAAGAAAGTGACTCTTCTAGTAACAATCTAAAGTGCGGTGAAAATTTTTCTAAGCAAGATGTTTTTACAACAGAAAGTGTTTGGAATGAATTTTCACCAGAACAAAAATCTAATTTAAAAAAAACACATCTATTTGTTTACAACTTAATTGACAGCACTAACACTGAATCAAAACG
>JBAXYY010000148.1:0-5275 GCA_041670585.1 Treponema sp.
AAAACATAATTACTCCTTGCTACAAAAATAAGAAGTGGAAAATCTGCCACTGATTTTTTCAATGGCAGAAATCTTTTGAAATAAAATTACGGTTGCAAACTCTTTACGTATGTGAACTCTCCAGCTGGAGAAACTTGAACTACAACTGCGTCTTTGATTGGGTCGCCGTCTGGAGTGAAAGTCATTTTGCCAGTTACTCCTTCATAGCCAGAGATTTTTCCCATTGCATCTTTTATTGCAGTGCGGTCTTTTTTTAAGTTTCCAGTAAGACCTGCGTTTTGAATTGCTGTTAGAACAATGTTAACAGCGTCGTAAGTAAGGGCCGCAACATCGTCTGGAGTGTAGCCATAAAGTGCTTTGTATGAGTCAATAAATTCTTTTGTTTTTCCAACAGCTCCTGCTGCTGCGTAGTGTGTTGTAAAGTAGCATCCAATTACAGCGCCTTTGCTTAATGAAACAAGGTCTGCTGAACCCCATGCGTCTGAACCAACGATTGGCTTTTTCCAGCCTAAGTCTTTTGCCTGGCTTGTGATAAGTGCAACTAGATTGTAGTAAGCTGGAATGTAAAGAAGCTCTGCGTCTGAGTTTACAAGTTTTGTTAATTGAACAGAGAAGTCCTGGTCTTTTTGTCCAAATGATTCGTAAAGCACAACTTGGCCGCCCTGATCTTTTTCCCATGAAGCTTTATAAAGTTCTGCTAGAGTTTTTGAATAGTCGTCTTCTAGGTTGTAAAGAATTGCAACTTTTTTTACACCGAACTGTTCCTTTGTAAACTTTGCGCCAACTGGAGCTTGGAATGGATCAAGGAAACATGCACGGAAGCAATAAGGTCTGTCTTTTGTTGCGGCGGGGTTTGTTGCCCAAGGTGTTATCATTGGAACCTTTGCGTCGTTGTAAACTTCACCTGCTGGAATTGCACGGCCTGAACCTTCTGGTCCAATGCTTGCTAAAACTTTATCAATGTCAATTAATTTATTTGCTACGTTGATTGCAGAGTCCGCTTTTAATTCGTTGTCTACATAAATAAAATCTAGAAGATATTTTTCACCTTTTACTTCAAGACCGCCTGCTGCGTTGATTTTATTTTTAATCATTTCGCCTGAGTATTTTGCGCCTTCACCAACTTTTGGAGAGTCGCCTGTTAGAGGAATGTTAAATCCAATCTTGATTGTTTTCTGTTTTGATTTAGCAAAGGTTGCGCTTGCTGCAAGGGATGCAATAAGTCCAAGTGCGATTAGTTTGTTTGAGAGTTTCATATAAGAGCTCCTTATTTTTTTACGAGAGTCTTTATAGAAGAAGCGTCTTGTAAAGATGAACCACCATACGGTGATTTTTTACGCAACGCCTTCGTTGCCTTGCTGACGGAAGTCTAGATTATTGAAAAATAAATTTCTTGTAAAAATCGGAAATCATTTTCAATTATGTTTTAGTTTTATTCCTTCTGATAGAAATTTTTGATTTAAATATTTTAAAAAAATAATTGCTTTTGGATTGTCGCCGTGAACACAAACTGTGTCCGCTTTTATTTGAATGTCTTTTCCAGAAATAGATTTTACTTTTTCTTCTTTTATCATTCTTACTGTTCTTTCAGCAACTTCTTTTTCATTTGTAATGACAGCGCCTAATTCGGAACGTGGAACTAATCTTCCTTCGTCAGTGTATGCTCTGTCCGCAAAAACTTCGCACATGTATGGAATCCCAATTTCTTCTGCGGCTTCAACATGGCAACTTCCGTAAAGTGCAATCAGAATTAAATTTTCCCCGCAGCTTTTTATTCCTCTGCATATTCCTTCTGCTAAGCTCAAGTCGTTTGCAGCCATATTATATAAGGCTCCGTGAGGTTTTACATGATGAAGTTCCGCTCTGTAAGAATGAGCAAAACCTTGCAATGCACCAACTTGATAAACTACATAAGCCTCTACTTCTTCTGCTGTGATGTTCATGTTGCGTCTACCAAAGCCTAGTAAGTCTGGCAAGCCTGGGTGAGCGCCTAAGTTCACTTTGTTTTCTAAAACTTTTTCAACAGTTTTTTTCATAGTGACAGGATCTGACGCGTGGAAACCGCAAGCAACATTTGCTGATGTAATGTAAGGCAGAACAAGTTTGTCTGTTTCCATAAGGTTTGTGTACGCTCCGAACGATTCGCCTAAGTCGCAATTTAAATCAACATAGTGTTCTTCCATTTTTTTTCTCCTTCTCTCTTTTTAATCAATTAGAGATGCGTTTGTAATATCTGTTATGAGCATGTGCCCTGGTGAATGTGTTATGCAAAATGAAGGTTTGGAATTCATTACAACAGATTGTGGTGTTACTCCGCAGCACCAGAAAACTGGAACTTCACCTTCTTTAATTTCAACTGCGTCACCAAAGTCTGGCTTGTTTATATTTTGTATTCCTATTGCTGATGGATTTCCAATATGTATTGGCGCACCGTGAACGCGAGGAACACGAGCTGTAACTGTAACTGCCTTTACAATTTTTTCATAAGGAATTGGCCTCATGCTTACTACAAGTTTTCCTCCAAAAATTCCAGCACGCTCTGTTTCTATGTTTGTAACATACATTGGAACGTTGCAGTTCTGGCTGATATTTCTAACATCAATGCCTGCTTCAATTAGCGGATACTCAAAAGAAAAACTGCAGCCTATTACAAAGCTAACCAAGTCTTCTCTCCAAAAAGATGAAGCGTCTGTAACTTCTGTCCTTACCATTCCCTTTGTCCAGATTCTATATTTTGGAATTTCTTTTGAGATGTCTGCTCCGGGTGCGCTTGTTTTTAACAACTTACTTCCAACATCGCTTACTTCAAGCAAGGGGCAGGGCTTTGGATTTCTTTGGCAGAAGAGCAAGAAGTCGTAAGCATATTCTTTTGGAAGTGCGCAAAGATTTGCCTGCGCGTAACCGTTGCACATTCCAGAAGTTTGTCCTGTGATTTTTCCTTCGCTTATTAATTTTCTAACTTCACGCGGTGTTGAATTTTTATACTGATTATCTGTCATACATTCCTCCTGAATATTTTTATAGCTTTTCTTTGCGAAATAAATTTGAACATTATTTTTGTGCCGGGTGTTGCTTGTGCTAAGGCGCACATATCGCTTGGAATTACAGTTGCAATTTTTGCGTAACCGCCACATGTCTGCCTGTCGCTCGCCATTATTACAGGTAGACCTTCTGAAGTAATTTGAACGGCCCCATATGGAATTGAGTCAGAGATGATGTCTGTTTTTTTACAGCTTAAAGATTCACCTTGTAAGCGTATGCCCATTCTGTCGCTTTCTGGTGTGACTGAATATTCTGTGCTTGTAAAAATTTCTCTTTCTTGTTCTGTGAAGAAATCGTATTGTGGTCCGGGCAAAATGTTTAGGGTTATGTTTTTGGAATTTAAAATTCTGTTTTTTACTTTTGCAATTTCTTTTTTTAATGAAGAATTTATTTCTGTAAGATGTTCACCTCGAACGGCTCGACGAACAAGTAATTTTTCATTGTCAGAGATAAAATTATTTCCAATTGCAAGTTCATTTTCTGCTTGCAACTTTCTTCCAAAGAAGCCTCCTATTTTGCTTTTTGTGTTTGTGGAAGAACTGTTGAATATTCTTGGGACAAGTATTCCGCCTGTAAAAGAAATGTAGCTTCGTAAACCATCTACAGCGGCCCCTGTTTGCAATACACTGCCTGCGTTTGCGTGAATCTTTTTGTACATTTCAATTTGTTTTCCATCAAGAGTCATGTTTAGTGTTGCGCCTGTCACTGCAAAATCACAGTCCAATGTAAATTGAATTACAGGTCCAAGTAGTGTTGTTTCTAGAACTGCGTTTGTTGCTTTGTTGTCAACAATTTTATTTGCTAAATAAAAGGAGTCTTTGTCCATTGCGCCAGATTCGCTTACTCCATATTTTTGAAAGCCTGTGATGCCGTTGTCTTGAACAGTTGTCATTGCGCCCGGTGAAAGTATTTTTATTCCGCTTGTTACAACAAAATGTTGCTTGTTTGTTGAATTGATGTCTACGGAGTTTTCGTTGTTTGAATCTACAAATGTCTTTTCATCACAATTGTAATTCTGACAAGTGTCGTCATTCCGACCGAAGTTTAGGAATCGCTTTCCATTAAAACATTGTGTTCTTTTAATTTCATAAAATTCTTCTTTTGAGATTAAAACAAATTTAATTCTGTCACCTGCTTTGAAAATAAAATTTTCTCCGTTGAAAATCTTTAGTGGAGTGCGTCCTATAATTTGCCAACCGCCTGGAGATTCAACTGGATAAATGCCTGTCTGTTTTCCACCAATTGCAATGCTGCCTTCTGGAATTTTTGTTCGAGGTGTAGAAAGCCGTGGAGTTTCTAAGCGCAAGTCCATGCTGCCTAAATAAGGAAAGCCTGGAAGAAAACCAAGCATATAAATTAAATAAGTTGTGTTTGAGTGAATTGAAATTATTTCTTCTTTTGTAAGTTTTGTGTATGACTCTACATTTTTTATATCTAGTGAAAATTCATCTTCATAGCACACTGGAATATTGTGACTGGTTGAGGGAGTAACTGTTAGTTGAGCCTGTCGAAACGGACTGTTTTCTGTAGAAATGTTTTCTCTGTCTAACAGTTCGCCTCGGCAAGTTCGGTGAGCTAATTTTATTTTTGAGAGAATGTTTTTTGCAAAAGTTTTAAGTTCGTGCAAATTAGTGGAAAAATATTCTGGATAAAAATAAATTGTAACAGCGCAATATGTTGGAACAATTTCTTTTATTCCTTTTAGAGAAGTAGATTCAGCTGTGGCGCAAAAGTTTCTAATCAGACTGTTTGTTTCTTCACAGATTTTTTGCTCAAACTGAATCTGAATAGAATCAAAGCTTGATTGGACAATTTTATACATGCTTATTTATAAAATCCTTTATGCAAAACTGCATTGAACCAAGTGTCGTTTTTGTAGTTCATAGCATAATCAACTGTAGATTTCATCAGCGCAATTATTTGCTTTTCAATTTCTACGCTGAATCCGTCAATTGCTGGAAGAAGAGAGCCTGTCATGTCTACCATTCCATTCAAGCAGCATGTTCGTAAAACTGCCTCTTCCATTTTTTCATCATGCAGAATATTAGAATTCTTTTCTAAATAAGAAAGTGCCGCTATCACTGCGTAAACTCCCCAGTCAGAAACTGTCGCTGTTACAAGAAAGTCAGCTTTTGTTGAAGCAACAATTCCATGCTCGCAATTGCATTCGCACTTTTCAAAATCATCTTCTCCGCCAGTGTATGGAATATATTTTTTAAGATGATCTTTTATT
>JBAXYY010000149.1:0-5255 GCA_041670585.1 Treponema sp.
AAGGCTAATAGAATTTATAAAATCATACAAAGTAGTTTGTATAAGGCAAAACTTTTAGCAATTTTCTTATCAATTAACTTACATTTATTTTTCGGAAAATTTCTTCATATATATAACAATATTAAAAAAAATACCGAAAATAGAAGCAGGTAACAATCTTTTGTGTAAAAGTGTTATTATTTGAAATGGTGGGTAATTTTAATAGTTGGCATGATTTGAAAAAAATTCTTTGCCTTTTAACATTTTTAATTTTCTCGTTAAATTTTTCTTTAGCATCTGGAAAAAAGGATTCTGTTAAGAACGAGTCAGAGTCGGCTTCAGAAAATAATAATGTTGCTGAGTCAAATTCACAAACAGAAACGAACGAAAATGCAGAGAATATTTCAGAAAAAGCTCAAAATTTACAAGAGAAAATAATTGTAAACGATGAAGACTTGCTTGGTAAAAAAATAACCCTTTCAAAAATAGACGACCTTATAAAGCAGACAAAATACTCAGAGGCGCTTGCTCTTTTGGCTGAATATATAAGAGTAAATCCTGACAACTTTGACGCAGCAAAAAAAAGAATTGATAAAATAATGTCATACAGGCATGACTACAACTATGTAGAAAACAATCTTATTGACTTGGCATCAAACAATCCAAACGAAGCTGACAAAAATTACCAGATGGTTTTAAAATTGGAAAAACTTGAACAAAAGCCTTCTGTTATTCATGAAACAATACGAACAGAAATTAAAAACCTTACTCAATTTAAAGCGTGCCAGCAAAGATTCACCGAAATTATGAAGAACGCTTCTGATGATGTTGCTAAAAAGCAATACGCGCTTGCTGCTGAAGAATTTAGAAAAGAGGAAAATGGAAAGCAATCTGCATTTGAAATTTATAAAGAAGACTTTGTCGCTGAAAACAATCCTAGAAAAGTTACGTTAGCTGTTGACAAGGCGCTTGCTGATGTTGACAGTTCAATAACAGAATTTGGCGCCATTCAAGCAGAACTTGACACTTCATATAAAAAATTTATAGACGCTGTAGAAAAAAGAGATTATCCTGAAGCTGAAAGTTTACTGCCAGGCGTTGTTTCTTCTTTTACAAAACTAGCATCAATTAGAAATAAAGCTGCAAATGCAGGCTGGCAGATACAGCAGATTTATACAGATTTAAATCAAGGTGGCTCGGAACTTACAGATGCTTCTTACCTGCCGTTTGTTTCCAAATTTATTCTTGGACGTGGAAAGGACAGCACAAGCGGGCTTGTTGGAACTATTGATTCTCAGTGGAATTCTTATGTTGAAACAATGAAAGATGGTTTATACAAAGCAGTTCTTTCGTATTCAGAGAATTATGGATCATCTTTAAGTGTAGACACGTTGTTCAATTTACCAGCGCTTCATGAAAATGGAAAAGATGCAATCAAGTCTTCAAAAAATTACAGTGGTCTTGCTTTATCAATTAATAATTTATACGATTTAATTAAAACTAAGAATGGATCTTCTATTCTATCTGAATTTGCGCAATACAGCAATTCTATGAATTTCATTTCAAACATGTACAGCAAGTCACAAAATCTATTTGAACAAATTCATGCGGTCGCTCTTCAAGTGCAAAGTGACAGTGAAAAAGAACAGCCTCAAGATATAATTTCATCTATTCGTTCTAAAAACAATTCATATTCGTCCTCAATAATAAAATCAACTGAATCGTATTTAACTTACGGAAGAAATGCCACAACTGCAAAAAATGAAAAATGGCTTGAAGATTATAAAAAAATGTTTTTATCAGAAAACAATCAAAATATAGAAGAAAATAAAACTGTAGAAAATATTGAATCAAAATCAGAAAAAAAATACGAATGTAAAAATGCGTTTGAGTCATATATAAACGCATATTCTGAAATAGAAAAAATATGTTCTTCTCAAGCAAACATGCTATGGGTAAAGCTGGCATCTTATTTTGCAGAAGGTTCAAACTCTATGGCACAAGGGTACAATGCTACTTTGCAAAATATAGCAACTCTTGTTCCTGAAAACAAAACTGATGAAAATGGGAAAGAGCTTTATCAATATCCTACTAAATGTATTTCTGAAATTGAACAAATGCAGTCTGACATTTCTTCTGACTTGAAAGTGTTAAATTCATGCAATGAAACATTAAACAGTGCTGGAACATACAAGGCTGGCTTCTCTGACTTAAGCAATCAAATAAATTCATCAATTGATAAAATGAATGAAATTGTTGCTAATGGAAATACGTTAAAAGAAAAATCAAAGGTGCAAAAACAAAATGCTAAGCTTGCTCAAAATGAAGGAGACCTTCGCTATAACCAGGCAAAGAACGCTTTAAGAAACAGCAATTTTGACAGCGCAAGGGACTATCTTCAGAGGGCGCGAAATAAATACAGCGAATCCCTTTCTTATGAAAACAATGAAGAGCTAAGAAAAACATCAGATACAAATCTTGTTGCCTTGGGTGAAGACATTTCTAAAGCAGAAAACGAAATTGTTGTTAAAGATGTACGTGATTTAAAGAACAGGGCCAAGAACGCATATTACGCAGGAAATTTCGACGAAGCAGAAACACTTTTGGCTCGTGCAGAAACTCGCTGGGCAGTAACAAACATTGAAGCAGATGATGAAATTGTTAACCTGAAGACGCTTGTAAACACTGCGCTTTCTATGAAGACAGGCCGTGTAATTCCACCAACAGCGCCTTTGTATCCAGAAATGTCTCAAATACTTTCAATAGCAAATCAATATTACAACGACGGTCAGAAGCTCATGAAGTCCGGTAAAAAAGATGAAGCCACAGAAATTTTAAACAAAGCAAAATCAAAGTTGAACGAATTAAAGCTAGTGTATCCTTTGAACCAGGAAGCAAGCCTTTTAACTTTGCGCATAGATCAGCTGCTTGATAAAAATTCTTTTGACACAATGTTCACTTCAAAAGTAGAGGCAGCCCGTGTGAATTACAAATCTAATGACGCAACAACAAAACAGCAGGCGTACAGTGACCTTGTTGACTTGTATGAAATAAATCCAAACTACAAGGGGTTAAAGAATTTAATTTACAATGTAGAAATAGAGCTTGGAATTAGGCAGAAGCCTGTTGACAATTCATCTTTGGTAAAAGCCGAGTCTCTTGCGCGTCAGGCAAAATCCATAGTAAATTCTGCTGGAAGAAATGCGGAAAAGCTTCAGCAGGCAAAACAGCTCGCTCTACAGGCAGTGGCATTAAATCCAAACAATGACATGGCCATTACAGTTCTTGATGAAATTGCGCTAAAGACAGGCGGGCAGGCGGCAGTTGTACTTTCAGCGGCAGACGAAGAGCTCTATCAAAAGGCTGTACAGGAACTTCAAAAAAATAATATAATCGGGGCAAATACAATTGTTCTTCAGTTGTTGGAAAAACCAGTGAATAAACGATCGGCAAAAATACTAGAATTACAAAGAAAAGTGCAGGCGCTTCTATGAAATACTCAAAGAAAATATTATTTGCATTTTTTATTTTCTCTTTTTCAATTTCTTTTGGTTTTTCAAAAGACTATTATTGGGAAAGCCCGGAAAAAGTTACTGCTACAGACACAAGGTTCCCTTCCGCAGTTTCAGCTCCTGTCTCAAATGCTGGAGTCCAATCATCTTCTGAACAAAATTCAAAATCAGCACAAACAAAGAAAAGCAAATCTGTTCAAAATGAGGAAGCCTCTAAATCACTTCCTTCAGCTGTGTTCTGGGAGGAAATAGACGCAGAAAAAAAGCGCCTCTACATTTCCGCAAAAACAACTACAGACGGTGTTTCTTGGCACGAAATAAGAAGGTTTGCCGGCCCAATAAAATACTCTGGCGAAGTTCCAGATGTTTATTCTTCAGCAATAAACTCAAATGGAATAATAGCAGTTTCAGCTCTTACAGACACAAACGAAATCTCAGTATACATATCTGATGCAAACGGTAAAAGCTTTCATAGAAATACTATAGAAAAAAAAGACCAGAACCTTGTTGCTCCAAGAATCTTTTCATCTTCAAACGGCTTTGTAATATTCGCGTCTTCTGGACAGAACGAGTCCTTTTCACTTTTGTACTCAACTTCAAAAGACGGCGAGTCATGGTCATCATTTAAAATATTTGAACCTTCAGCTAATTTAAGAAATCCCTTTGTTCCATATCTAGTAACAGACAACGGTGTTGATATAGTAACGTTTCAAGCCCAGTACTCTTCTGCTGTAAGACTTTCATATCAAATTTATTCAACAGTAAGCACAGATAATTTAAAGTCATGGTCAGAGCCTGTCATGTTGACTGACCAAAATTCGCTGCCAGCAACTTCAACAAACACTTTTTCAAATTACAACAACCAGCGCCCGTACCTTTTAGCTACAAAAAACGGTGTGTTCATTGCATGGGAGCGCACTTGGTATTCTTCAGAAAATTCAAATATATGGTTTGCAGAGCTGAATGAAAATGGAACAATAAAAAGCTCACTTGAGCAAATTTCATCTTCAGGCAACGCAAACAGGCCTATTCTTTTTTACTATGACAATTCAGTAAACTTAATTTGGTTCGACACAAGATCTGGTATAGAAAAAGTCTACCGTTCTGTAAAGTCAGGCTCCCTTTGGCAGGAAGAACAGCTTTCTAAGTCAGCGGAATCATCGTCTTTCGCTTACCCAATAATTTCTAACAACGGCAAAGAACTGTCCTTTGTTTGGCAGCAGAAGCCTTTAAAAAAAGAAACCGACTCAAGAATAGTAATGCTTCTTTATGACCACACTGTAAATCCGCCAATAATAACTCCACGCTCTTTCAAAGAAGACAGCCGCTATTCATCAGAAAACGCAATTGCAACAATAAAAATGTCAGAAGACTCTTCTGGAGTTGCAGGCTACTCTTGGATTTGGACACAAAACGAAAGGGAAGAGCCGCCAAAAGAGCTAATGAACATGCCGTCACAGACAGAACTTAAAGGCAATGCCACAGAAGACGGCCTATGGTATTTCAAAGCGCGCGAACTTGACTACGCAGGCAACTGGTCGTCATCGTCATCAGTCTCATATTACAAAGACACAACTCCTCCTTTAGCACCATCAATTCTGACGGTAGGCACAGACGACAACGGTCTTGCAACAAGCAACTCCTTCAACATGGAATGGCAGCCTAACATTTACGACGATGATGTTGCAGGCTACACTTGGAGCCTTAACTATATTTCAGCACTGCCTTATGGAATTTCAGAAACAAAACGCCACCCGCTTGCTC
>JBAXYY010000150.1:0-5187 GCA_041670585.1 Treponema sp.
AATTCCTCACGTGCCATTTTACGGCAGTGTCCAAGTTCCTGACGTGCAACGCGCCACGGAATAGCATTAAAATAGTTCTGTCCCATTTGTAACTCCTATAAGTCGTGCGGTAAAGCATGACAAAAATTTAATGGAAAAAAGTCTATGCTTCTTTCTAGATAATCAGAGTATAAAGCCAAATTGATATTGCGTAAAGTGAAAGAATTACAATTTAATGATGAATATTATGCAATGTAGAAAATGGCTGAAATAATAGTAACTTCGGTCGAATTGAAACACCTTATGTGATTTCATTTGATAAATCTGCTATAATAACAATATGAATTACAATTCCCCATGCCAACAAATGAACAAAGATGCCAAACGTCTTCCAAAAGATCAAAATGTAAAGCTCTACATAAGGCACAGCATACGGTACGACAATCCTGTAAACGGCGACTACACTAAGCTTCTTCTAACTCCAGAAGGAATAGAGGCTGCAAAAACAATTGGCAAAAGCATAGACAAAAAAATAGGCTTCTGCGGCTCAAGCTCTGTAAAAAGATGCAATCAGACAATTCAATATATTTTAGAAGCAATGCCAAATAAACTAAAAGGAAATACCCAAATAGAAACATTAAAAACATTGGCTGTTATGAAAGGAAATCCTAATCCAAAAGAAATGGGTGGGTGCGGCTGGTACGAATATTATCATTATTTGCAAGAAAGAGTTCCAGAAAAAACAGGCGGCGTAACTTTAGAAGAAGAGGTAAAACCAATTCTAGACTGCATATTTTCACATGGCGGAATGGGCAACACACTGGACATTTTTTGTTCGCACGACAGCCACGTTGTAATGCTTGCAAGCGCGCTCTTTGACTTTAAGACAGGCATTCAAGAGCATGACAACTGGTGCAAGTACACGGAAGGGCTTTTCTTCTACGGAACAAGGGAGCGTTTTACTTCATTATGGCGCGGTGAAGAGCGGCAGTTCGACAATTACTTATTGTAAAAAAATTACATTTTGCTTGCGGCGTCTATTGCCTTTAGCGCATTTTCTTCGCCCCAAGCTTCTATGAACATAGATTTTGCGTCTTCGTAAATAGAAGGGTCAACTTCATGAACAAGTTGTAAAGCGTTGCTTGTTATGTAATTAAAGTATGCCTTTTTGACTGTTAAAAAAACAGGTGAGTCTTCAGAAATAGGGTTTTCCTGTAAGTCATAAAGAATTGTTGTAAATACAGAAGAAACAGAACAAAGCTTTTTCCATCTTTCTAAAGTTGTAACAGTGTTATTTGAAGTAATGCCTGCTTGAACCGTGTAATTGTAAAGCTTGTCTTTTATACAGTTGTAGGAGCACATTGATTTTGTAAAAAAATAAGTCTGCAAGAAGTCTTCTGCATAGACGCAATACATGTTTGGTATTTGGTTAAATGCTTCAAGAACTTTTTCTGTCTTGTACATTTTTGCCCACATAAAATAAGAATGTTTTCCTTCTGCAAAAAAGAAAGGGGCAATATTTCCATTCTGATTATAAAACGATTCAACAATTGGATTTTCTGCGTTATTGTCTTTAGTTTCTGTAAACAATGTGCCGTCTACTTTTGAAAAAATGCAGCCGCATTGTGTCATGTCAAAGCCTGTAAAATCTTTTTTACATTCTAAAGTAGGGGTAGTGGCGGCGTTGTAAAGAATTGCAACAGCGTTTTCAGAAGCAAGTTTGTCGTCTGCGTCAACAGTCATACAGTACTTACCTTGTGCGCTTTCAAAGCCAAGCCTTCTTGCTTCAACAAGTCCGTAGTTTCCACCTTCTGAAATATATTTTATGTTGCGAACTGTAGGATTTTTTTTATTAAGTTTGCAGAAGTTTTTAACTGATAGCTTGCACTTTTTTTGTTCCGCTTCTGTTTTGTTGTCATCAATTACAACTACTTCTAAAGCAGAAAATGTCTGCCCACAAATGCTTTGTAGGCAGACATGCAGTGTTTTTTCTTCAACGTTGCAAACAGGTATTACTATTGAAACTAAAGGTGGCATTTTTATTCAGCTGCTGCTGCTGTACCGTTTACTTGTTTTGTATACGTGCCTGCTGTATCAGAAGTTGATATTCCGTTGAATGTATAGTCAGAAGTGTCTGTTCCTTGTGTTATTGTAGATGTTGATATATCAAATATCATTGTGCGGTATCTTTGATTAAGTGTTGTAGTAGTAGGAATACACCAGCCACAGTCAGCAATAACTAGCTTTTTATTTTTAATTGCAAGTATTCTGTCTGCTCCAAATAATGAAGTTGAAGAGTCGTCTGATGTTGTTGGAAGAGCTACACTATCTGTTGCCGCTACACTAGCATAATTTACAGTTGATGGTGAATAACCAAATGAAGAGGTGCCTACATTTGCATCAAAAACAGCATACGCTATTGCATTGGCAGAAAGACCATACACTGTTGGAACAAGTGAACCTCTTGCGTCTGTAGTAGAAGCTTTTGCGGCATTGACTGTTAATAATGAACCTACACTCCATTGTCCTACTGCAGTTGTAACTTGTTCTTGGTCATACGCTGATGTTATATACAATGTTCCATCTACATCAACAATGTCTGTAAGTTTAAATATAGATTCGCTGTTTGGACTTTTGCTTGAACTGTATGTTGGAGCAAGTGTTATAGAGTCTTGTTTTATAGTGTACTTAGAAGAGCCTTCTGTATATGTTATTCTGTAAAGTGACAAAGTTGAAGAGTCAACGGCAAATATACAAGAAGTTCCGCTGTCGTATGCAATATTTGCTAGTTCAGATGTTGTTGTAAATGTTCCTATTGTTGCAACTGTTGCCTCTGCATTTGTAGTGCTGTTGTAGCCAGAAACACGGTACAATGTATTTGTGTAGCCTGCTTCTGAAGATACAGAAGTTACTAAATAGATGTAATTGTTTTTATTGTCAATAGTTATGTATGAAGAAGAGAAGTTCTCTACATTAGTTGTGTCCGTTGGTAAATGTAAAGAGCCAAAAGGTGAGCGAATACTTGACCCGCTTGTTGTTTCTGGCCAAAATGCGTAAGGGTATCCATTTGCATCAAAGGAAATTTTCAATTCTGAGTTGCAAGTGTATCCGTCTGTAAATTTTCCATTATCATCAAAATCACCTATCATATATTTGTATGTTGTATTTCCATACATGTAACCTGAGTAATTAGGCACAAAAACAGCTTTTTTTGATGAGTCGAATTGTATTTTGTAGAACGCTGAAGATTTTAAACTCCATTGTGCGGTATTTATTGTGCTGCTGTTTGTTGTAAATACATCAACTGCGTCTGAGCTTGTGCTTGTGAATGTTGGAAGAATTGTAGCAACAGTTTCTGCGCCAAATGCAGACTCAGCATTTATATAAGAGCCTTCTCCAATTGAAACATATCCTGTTCCAATAGAAGTTTTTCCAGAAGTTGTTTCTGAAACAACAAGATTTGCGCAGTTTGTTAAAGAGACAACCTTAGGGTCTGTTGCAGCTTCTGTAACAGAAAGTGAAGAGTTATTCAAAGTTAAACTTCCGCCGTCAAAAGCTAAGCCTGAAGTTGCTGTTACAGTGCAGTTGTCAAATGTTAAATAAGCATTTGTGAATATTGATTCAACAAGTGTTACAGTTGCGTTCTTTATTGTCAAAGGAGCAGTCTCAGAAGTGTTTTCAGAAGTGTTTTCAGAAGTGTTTTCAATAGAAAGTGTTGCTAGTGTTATTTTGTTATTCAAACCGTTGATAACTAAAGGCTTTTTAAGCTCTTCAATAGTTATTTGATTGTTCGTAGAATAATCAGACATAACATATATTTCTGTAGGGCAAGTGCTTGCGGTTATTGCTGCGGATAAAGTTGTGTATGGCGCTTTCTTTGTTCCTGTTCCTGTTCCTGTTTCTGTTACTGTGCTTGAAGAGTCAACATAAAGGTGAGCAAATCCTTTAGTTACACTATAAGAAAGAGCTGTTGTTGTTCCTTCTGCAATTACAAATGAAGTGTCTGCTCCTTCAAGAAGTAGTGCTTCTTCACCTGCGTCTGCATCTGTATATAGAATTGAAATTGAATAAGTTCCAGGCGCAAGAGTTTGTGCGCTGTCTGTTGTGATTGTATAAACATTTGTTGAAGTGCTATCTGCTGCTAATGTCAAAGGTTTTGTTATAATAGCAGTGTCATCAGTTTCATCAGTGTATGAATAATAATTGTATGTTTTTTGTGAGCTTGGAATTGTAGTGATTGTGGCCTTTATTTTAGCAGAGGTGCTAAGCTCGTAAGTTGACGTTATTGTTGTGCTAAGTGTAAATGAGCCTGTTACATTAGTTGTGCTTGTTATCCATGAAAGAGAAACAGAAATTGCTGCAGCGGTGCTACTAATTTCTACACTTGAAGCTGTTCCTGTAAGAACTTTTTTTGTAGCGTCGGCGTCTGAATATCCTTGAATTGATACACTGTAAGTGCCAAAAGGAATTCCTTTGCAAGTGTAGTTATTGTCAAGCGTATACGTATAGGAAGAAGCGTTTGACGTTGTGTCAGTGCCAGTGCCAGTTTCTACTTCTGTAAAAGTTGCTGTATAAGTTATTCCAGTTGTGGAAGGATATATGCAGCGTTCCTGTGAAGAAATGTTATTTTCATTTGGCAAAGCTAAAGAAAAATAAACAGCGCTGTCATTTTTATTTTGCAGTGATAAGCTGTTGTCGCACCCAATGAATCCTAAAGAAAAAAGAAAAACCGTAATTGGTATAATTTTATTTGTTTTAATCATTTTATATCCTCCAAGAAAACTTTATAAAATCACATTAATTTTTTATAATGCGTATGTAAGCGTCATTTTAGCGCTTCCAACAATTATGTCGTTTTCTGTAACTGTTACAGTAACAGTATTTGCGCCGTCTATGTTAATTGCAGAAGAAGCTGCGTCTGCAAATGCAGAAGGTGTTGTTGTTAAAGTAGAAGTAGCTTCACTGCTGTCATCGTCTGTAATTGTAACTGCTGTGCCGTTTACATACCAAGTGTATGTTGCGTCTGTTGCTGCAGTTGCGCATGTGGCTGTAAGAACAAGTGCGCTTGCTGTGTCTGTGTAAGCTAATGATATGGTGAGCCAATTGTCAATATAAAAGAACAAAAAAAGAACAGAATCCGGGCCTGACCGGTACTGACCACTATGATATTCGGGCATAAACCCTTCGGTTTGCCCAGGTCGATGATCC
>JBAXYY010000151.1:0-5165 GCA_041670585.1 Treponema sp.
ACTGACTTGAATGTTTCCAAAGCCCTGGCTGTAATGTCACCTAAGTTCCCGATTGGCGTTCCAACAATATATAGCGTTGACACAATGTAATTATATATAGAAAGAAGTTGCGTGGCAAGAAGGAAAGAATGAAGTTGAAATATAAACAGAATATACTAAAGTTACTATAGAATAAACCTTATTGATTCACATAACTTCTTTTTATATTATAATGATTATAATTTTTGGTAGGTGATGAGATGAAGAAACTTGTTTACATATTTCTTTCTGTTTTTCTTTTTTACATCATGTGTTTCAACTATACAAACAGTTAATAGTCAAAATGATTTATCATTAAAAGAAGATGAAGGTTTTGTTTTACTAAGAGTGATAAATCCGAATGCAAGAAGAGTAGTTGATGAATTCTTTGATGGTGATGGAGTAAAAGTAAATTTTGTTAATGGGCGCGTTCTTAAGTGGAGAGAAATTTTAGACTATTATGATTTGTCAGTTGAAGATAATTTTAGTGAAATTCAAAAATCAAAAAACACTTCTGCGTTTTTAATGCCTTATTCTGATTATGAATTTGTTAATCAATCAAAAATAACTTCAAAGATGAAACCATTGCATTGTCATATATTTAGAGAAGACTAACCAAATGATGATTCTTTTACAACACAACCGCCACTGCAATTAGCCCTGCACTTACTACAAAACACAACACATCTTCAAAATGAAACGGATATTTTTTCAAACAGCTTCCTCTTGTTCTTAGGCTGAATCCTCTAAGGTCTGCGGCAATTGCGCTGGACTCTGTTTTTCTTACTGAAGAAACTAAAAGCGGCGCACATAATGGAAGAATAAGTGCAACTTTTTTAAATGGATTTTTTGTATCAAGCTCTACTCCACGAGAAGTTTGCGCTTCTATAATTCCAGCCATTTCTTCTGCGAATACTGGAATAAAACGGATTGCTGTTGTTAAAGTAAAAGCGTATTTATATGGAACGTGAACTTTTTCCACAAGTGCGTTTGAAAGGTCAACAAGTTTTGTTACAGAAAGCATTACGGCAAGCGGTATTGTTGCTCCACAAAGTTTTAGCACAAGTTTTAATGCGTTTGACAAGGCGTTGTCTGTGATTTTTATATGAAGTGGAAGTTCGTAAATTACATTTCCACTCTTAACAAAAAGTAGTTGAAGTATGAAAAGTAAAATAGAAACTTTAACCAATCCTTTAAGAAGTTTGAATGTTCTTTCAGGAATTCCGCAAACAAGTCCAATTACTATATCAAGAGCAATAAGGCCTAAAAGCAAATAAACTGATGATGAAATAAAGCATGACGAGCAAACTGCAAAAGCGAAAACTAATTTTGTTACAGGATTCATTTTGTGGAAAATAGAATTTCCAGGAACGTAATCTAAAAAGCCTTTCATTTTTTTCTCCTATCTTCCATTTTTGCAGTCAACATAATTTTTTATTGATGAAGCAAACTGTGCGGCAGTTGAAATATGTTTTGAATCTTCACCAAATATTCCACTGTGATTTTTTTCAACTTCCATTTCTACTTGAATAATTTGAGGAGGAAGAAGGCTTGATTTTTCCAACACTTCTTTGTTTCTCATTATATCTTCTGTTTTTCCATCTGCAACTAATGTTCCTTTTGAAATCACAACCATTCTTTTTGCAAAGTCCAAGACAAGCTCCATGTCATGGCAAACCATAATCACTGTTGTTCCATTTTTATTTAGAGTTCGCACTGCTTCCATAATCTGCATGCACTCTTTGTAGTCAAGGCCTGTTGTTGGCTCGTCTAGAATCATTACTTTTGGCTCTACTGCGATTATTGAAGCTAAGGCAAGCCTCTGCCGCTGACCACGGCTTAATGCAAACGGCGCTTCATCACCGTCAAAGTTAAATTCTTCTACAATTTTCTTTGCACGATTTTCTATTTCTTCTTGGGTGCCAAACTTTAATGCTTTTAAGCCAAATGCAATTTCATCTTTTATTGTGTAGCAGCAAAGTTGTCTGTCTGGATTTTGAAAAAGAAAGCCTACTTGTTTTGCAATCACACTGTTTTTTGCAGAAGAGGTGTCTATGCCGTTTATTGTAACAGAGCCTGAAACTGGTTTTATAAGACCAGCTGTTAATTTGCTAAGTGTTGATTTTCCAGCGCCGTTTTCTCCAGCAATTGCAATGAATTCCCCGTTGTTTATTGTTAGTGAAACATTGTGAATCAGCTCAACGTAATTTTCTTTGTTTTGTTTTCCGTAGCCGAACACTACATTTTTTAATTCAATCATTTCCTTCTCTCTTTTTTGTAGTTGTAGTTTTATCTGTTGAAGTAACAGCAGCCTTTCTTGAAGTTTTTTTTTCAATAATATTTTCCACAACAGAAACTGCTTCTTCTACATTTATGCAGACTTTTGTCTTTGAAATGTCTATCATTTTTTGCTGAACAAATTCATTGTACAAGCTTACAACACGCGGACAGTTAACTCCTGTTTTTAAAACCTCTTCTGAATTGCTAAGAACTTCATGCACTGTTCCGTAGTATTCAAGAGCGCCTTCTTTCATAACAGCAAGATGTTTTGCGAACTCGCACAAAAGCATAATCTTTTGCTCTATGACAATAATTGTCATACCATAATTTTTATTTAAATCCTGCAGGATTCTAAAAATGTTTCTGCTTGCTGCAGGATCAAGTTCACCAGTTGGCTCATCAAGAACTAAAATCTTTGGACAAAGAGCGAGTATTGCCGCTATTGCTGTCTTTTGTTTTTGACCGCCGCTTAATGAACTAATTTCTCTTTCGCGTAAGTTTTCAATTTCTGTTTCTTTTAACGCCCAGTCTAGCCTGCTTGCAATTTCTTCTTTTGGAACACCAAAATTTTCTAGACCAAAAAGTATTTCATCTTCTACAACAGAGCTTGTCATCTGGCTGTCAACATCTTGAAAAACGCTTCCTACTTCCAACGCAAGAGTACTTGCTTCTGTTTCAAAAACGTCTTTGCCGTTTACCAAAACTTTTCCGTAGTATTCACCTTTGTAATGGTGAGGAATGATTCCGTTTATTGCACAACTCAATGTTGTTTTGCCCGCGCCTGACGCTCCAATTATTCCAAGAAAATCTCCGTCTGGAATATCTAAGCTGATATTTTTTAGCGCGTGTCTTTTAGAACCGTTGTATGAAAATCCTAACTTTTCAATCTTTATCAATTTAGTGCCTCAAAGGTTTTTATTTTAATGTAGCTTTTAGTGGAATGTAGAGTACCTGCACTAGAACTGCGTTGATTAAAGCTGTGCATGCTACAATTGGAACATACGCCGCAAGAGTTTCTTTAGCTGCACCTAACGCGAACAAAAGAAGAATTGTGTAAAGTCCGCCGCTAACCACTGTGCTTAAAAATGTTGCAAGCGCTGGTAGCAAGTCAACTTTTCCGCCAATCTTTGGAAGTGGAATTTTTATCAATATGCCCATTGCAACCGCACCCGCCAATTCTGACGCGAAATTTAGGTAAGGTGTTCCTGGAAAGAACTGGCAGATAGCACCTGCAATTACTCCAATGATTGCTGCTTCATACAAACGTGGTCTGATTAAAACAATCGCCATGCAGTACATTGCAATAATAAAGTTTGGCTTCATTCCACCAATGTTGATTATTGAGCCTACGAAGAATTTTAACACAGCGCCAACTGCAAGCAAGATTCCTGCTAAGATTAAATCTCTTATGCTCAAGCCGTGCTTTTTTTCAACTTTGTCTGATGTGCGTTTTGCACCCTCTTCTTTATTTTCCTCTATCATGATTTCTCCCTGTTACTGTATGTAGTAACGCTTCTACTTATAGTAACATAGAGTATAATCATGGACTTGTCAAGATGTTTCTATAAAAAGAAACAAAGACTTTTAATTTTTCAAAGTAGAGATTGGAATTACTTTCACACCATCTTTCCTTGTATAGGCTATATTTCCACCAGTAATAATCATCAGTAAATCAGGCTCATGTAACGGACATTGAGTTTCTTTTTTATTATATTCTTTTATTAAATCCTTAATTTTTAAAAGATGTTCCGCACCATTTTCTATTTCTACACTTCCTAGTTTAAACTCAATCAATGCGTATTTTCCATTTCTAAGATATAAAACTGCATCAGCTTCAAGCCCATATCTATCTCGATAATATGAGACCTTTCCCCCTAAAGACTGAGAATAAATTTTTAAATCCCTAATGCAAAGAGTTTCAAAAATAAATCCAAATGTTTTTAAGTCTTTATAAAAGTATTCAGGTGTAAGTCCTAAACTTGCACAAGCTATAGATGGATCAATAAACTCTCTTTTTTTACCAGACCGAATTGCACTTGCAGACCTAATTGATGGACACCACGCTTCAAGTTCTTCAATAATAAATAATTTCTCAAGGGCATTGATATACGAATTCAATGTATCTATTCCCATATTTTCAAATTTAGAATTTACGTCCTTTAATATACTTGTTGTTTTTGCAACAGTTGAAATATTTCGAGCGTATGATTTTAAAAGCAATGCAGTTTTTTCTGGATTACGCATAACACCATCTACAGAAGAAATATCATTTTGACAGACATTCTCAAAATAATCATTAGCAATAAATAATTTTGCATTATCACTTTTTTTAAATAAACTTCCAGGCCAACCTCCTCTGCAAGAAGCAAAGATCAACTGTTCAATGCTAAAATCAGATGTAACACCGTCTATATCTAAATTTGGTTTATTAAATAAACTCTTTAATGAAATCTTACCATTTGATTCTTCTGATTCATATAAACTCATTGGATACATTTTTAGTCTTGAAATTCTACCAGTTCCTGTATGCAATATTTTATCATTATCAACTGATGTAGAACCTGTAAGTATAAAAAGTCCATCTTTCTTTCTACGGTCACAAAGTGTTCGCACAGAATCCCAAATTTCAGGTATATCCTGCCATTCATCAATCAAACGTGGATTTTCACCGGCAAGTAAAAGAGAAGGCTTAACTTTTGCAGTCTCAATATATCCTGCTCTGTAATCAGGATCTTGAAATCTTATGTAACCGTCAATTAATTCCCCCATTAAACCCATGGAAAAGTTGCTTTATACTCTTCCAAGAATGGAGGAATAATTATGGGAATAAAATTTACAGAGGATGAAAAAATACAGTTTGTAGAAGA
>JBAXYY010000152.1:0-5138 GCA_041670585.1 Treponema sp.
GGCTTCCATTCTTCTTCTGTCATTAAAAGTTTTTCATAACGGAGAGGAGTGAACGGCATACGAACAAGAAGTCCAAACGAGCAAAGTATTCTCATGCCATCGTTATACACGTGCCTAAGCTCATCTACTTTAGAAAGAAATGTTCTGAACTCTTCGCAGTCTTCATTTGTTTCAAGACCGCTTATTATATAGAAGAGTTTTATTTCACGAACAGGCTCTTTTAAAATCATTGTGACTGTTTTTAAAAGAGTTTCCTCATTTAAATTTTTGTTGAAGTAAGAACGAAGTCTTTCGCTAATTCCTTCAACTCCAATTGTGTATTGTTTTTTTCCACTTGCAACTTCAAAATGCAAGAGCTGTGGATTTTCTGCTAAGATGTCTGCCCTTTGACTCATAAAATTTACTTGGAAATAAATTTTAGAAAGTTCTGTCATTAAGGCAGTAACATCTGTATGTGTATTAAAATTAAAAGCTGTGATTTCAAGTTTGTCTGCGCCAGTTTTTTTTCGTAAAGATTTTGCGGCTGCGAGCAGTTCATCTAATGGAACTTCACGGTAAGGTTTTCGTTCCCAGCCTTCAAAACAAAATGTGCAGAAAGAAGGGCATCCGTAGGAAATCAGAAGACGTGCCGTTGAAGCTTCTTCTGAATCAAAAATATATTGCTCTGAATTTGCAAGAAGTTCATGGTCTGTTCCTTGGTAAATAGCTTTTTCTATTTTAGCATAACCTGCATCAAAAACTTTTAGGCCAGTAACTTTTCCTTGCAATGAATTTAATTTTTCGCGTCTAAGACAAAATGGCTCTGATAAAAGTTGTCTAATAATTTCTGACATTCGCATTTCTCCTTCACCAAAAAACACTGCGTCAACAAGTGCATCGTCATCTGAGAAAAGAATTGACTGTGAAGCCATTGCGTTTGAGCCGCCCATAATTATTATAGGTTTTACATTTTTATTTTTTCGTTCAGCACTTGAGCATGGAATATTTGAATGAAGCAGCATCCACGGAAGGTTTATAATTTCATTTGTGAAGCTGTTTGAAACATAAATCAAATCAAAATCTAGAAATGATTTTTTTTGCCTTAATGAAAGAATTGGTTTGTTGTGTTTACGTTGTGATTCTGTTGGGAAAAAGAAGAAGTCTATGCAATTGTCAGGAAGGGCACGTCTACATTCACCATATAAAAATTGGTGTGTTATTGATTTTGTTACATCCACAAAAGGGGAAAGTCGAACAATAGCTACGTTAAAATTAAAGCCATTGTCCACTGTCTTTTTGCCGTTTGAATCCATGATTTATAATGCTACCTTGCTCTTATTCAGAGCGGCTCGAATTATATATTTTTTTTATTGTCTTTGAATAGTATTTTTAACTATTTTTTTTACATTATTCTAGAGTGCTGTAAATCCAAAACTGTTCTTGCTCAGGTAGAATTTCTTTTTTCATAGGTTGGAATGTCTTGTCAAATTCTTCTGCTTTTGCGTCATCAATGTTGCATGTAGAACTTTCAACATAATGATACATTCTTCCATCAAGCGCACCTTTCTTTAATTCTTTTACTAGCATTGCTGTTGGAAAAATATTTTCCTTACTCAAACATATATTGAACTTTTTACAGCTTACAAATCCACGTGCTGTATAATTGCTAGGATGTCCAAAAATTACAACAGTGTCATAACCAAGTTCTATTGCTTTATGAAATGAGTGTTCTATTAAAATCTTTCCATAACCTTTTCTTTGATATTCAGGTGAAACGCATAATGGACCAAAAGAGCAAATTTGTTTTTCATTTCCGTTATCATCAATAAGCTTTGCTTTTGAATACATAATGTTTGCAATAAGTTTTTCATCTTTCTCAATTACAAAATCCAGCTCTTTTATAAAATCAGGATTGCTTCTCATTGTGTGAACCATGTAGTGTTCATTTGCTCCAGGAACATTTACATTCCAAAAGGCTTTGCGTGTAAGTTCCTCTGTTTTTCTAAAATCTTTTTCTTCTTCATTTCTAATTATATAGTCCATGCTTACCTTACTTGAATAAATAATATAATACAAGTTGATTTATAGTAATGACTTTATACGTCAATTTTTCATTGACTAAACTTATTTTTTTCGTTAACCTAGTTTTTATTATGGTTAACAATACTCTTTCAACCAAGTACAAAATATTAGAACTACTAAGAAATTCTTCTGGCAATATGTCAGGAGAGAGCATTGCAATTAAAACTGGTGTTTCACGTGTTTCAGTTTGGAAAGCAGTGCAGTCTTTGCAAGAAGCAGGCTATGGAATTTCTTCAACTAAAAATGGCTATTGCTTAGAGAACGATTTACAAGACAGCCTTTATCCGTGGGAATTTGGCGAAGATGAAAATCAATTCATACATTTTGCGCAAACAAAATCCACAATGATAGAAGCGCACCGTATTGCAGAAGAAGATTCTTCAAACAGTTGCTCAAAAATTATCACTTCAGACAAACAGACAGAAGGCCAAGGACACAACAATCACAAATGGGTCACAACAAAAGGCAGCCTTGCTTACACAGTCATAACTCACAATAAATTATCAGTTTCTGAATCTCATAGAATTACAATGGCTTCTCAAATTGCGCTTGCAAATGTTCTTACAAAAATTGACCAAAGAAAATTCTATGTTCGCTGGCCAAATGATGTTTGGAGCGAGAAAGGAAAAGTCGCCGGTGTTTTAGACGAGCTTTCTGCAAGTGGAAGTTTGTGCCGTTGGATAAATCTTGGAGTTGGAGTTAACCTTACAAAAAATCCAAGCATTGCTTCCACTGATTTTGTTTGTTCTAATAAAAAATCTTTTACAAGAAAAGAAGTTCTTTCACTTTTTTTAAAAGAGTTCAACGTTCAAGAAAAAATTGCAACTGAAAATTCTTCTGAGCTTGCAAACGAATGGGACAAACTTTGCTTTGACAAAAAGAAAGAAGTTCGTTTATCAAGCAACGGTAAAAAATATATTTTCAAAGGAATTGATAATTACGGTTGGATAAAACTTTCTTCAAATGAATCAAATGAAAAAATTGTTCTTCCACCAGGAACAGATAGTTTTATAAAAAAATAAATTTTAAAAGAGGTTTTTATGGAAAACAAAAAAAAATTAACTGGAGTTGTATTCACAGCACTCTTTGCGGCATTAATTGCAGCTGGTGTATTCATTCAGATTCCACTTCCAGGCGGAGTGCCTATTACAATTCAAGACATGTTGGCAATGTTGTCAGGTCTTATGCTTGGTCCAATTTACGGAACTCTTGCAGTTGCAGTTTTTCTTTTGCTTGGAATAATTGGGCTTCCTGTTTTTACAGGCAAGGCTGGCATTCAAGTTTTAATTGCAGGTCCAACAGGCGGATTTCTTTGGGGATATTTAATTGCAGCATTTGTGGCAGGATTATTTCTTTCACTTCTTCTTCCAAGAAAAAAAGTGCATAGCAATATAAAGCAATACTTATTAGTTGCAGCTGCGACAGTTCTTGCAACATTCATTGTTTTTGCAGGTGGCATTATTGGTTTTATGAGAGTGACAGGTTCTGGACTTGGAAAAACACTTGCGGCAGTTTTAATTCCTTTCATTCCAGGCAACGTAATTAAAATCATAATTATGATTCCACTTACAAAAAAATTCAGACCGATTATTGCAAATTATATTTACTAATTTATGGATGATAAAAAAAACGAATTCTGTTTGGAAGTACAAAGCGTAAGCAAAATATTTTCAGACGGAACACAGGCTTTAGACAATGTTTCTTTTTCAATTAAGCAAGGCGAATTTGTTGTAATTGCAGGCTCCAACGGCTCTGGTAAAAGCGTTCTTATGTCGCTCATTGCAAGTTTAGACTCACCTACTTCTGGGAACATAAAACTTAACGGATGCAGCGCAGGTCTTATTTTTCAAGATGCTGACTCACAAATATTAGGCGAAACTCCAGTAGAAGATGTTTCTTTTGGCGCAAAAAATTGTGGGTTAAAAAAAGAAGAGCTTAAAAAATGCGTAGAAAATTCTTTAGAACAAGTTGGGCTTCTTCATAAAAAAGATTCTCAGGCACGAACATTATCCGGTGGAGAAAAACGGCGCTTGGCTGTAGCAGGTATTCTTGCAATGAACCGTTCGCTAATTATTTTTGACGAACCTTTTGCAAACTTAGACTGGCCTGGAGTAAAATTAGTTTGCGCTATTTTAAAGCAGCTAAAATCAGAAGGCAAAACTGTAATTGTACTTACACATGAGACAGAAAAAATCTTAGCACTTGCAGACAGATTCATTGTACTTGATAAAGGCAAAATTAGATTTGACGGCACAGCTCAAGAAGGGTTAAAGCAGCCATTAGAAAACTGGAGCATAAAAAATCCACTCACAGAATACAAATGTTTGCAGGATTTAATATGGTAACTTTATTTTCTTACAGACGCGGCAATTCTATTCTTCACAAAACACCAGCTCTTGTAAAACTTGCAATATTGATTACGCTTTGCATTGTTACTTTCAAGGGCGGCTCTTACAACTATTTAAAAGAGATAATTTCACTTCCTGTTATTATTAGAACAAGCATTTGCTTTTTAATAAGCGTTGCACTTTTTATTTTAGCAAAATCAAAACTAAATTCATTAAAGCAGCTGAACTTTGTTTATGCACTTGGCGCCTTAATGATTTTATTCAGAATGATAAGGCTTCCTCAATTTATAACAGCCGATGAAACGCAAAATAGTTTTATTGTAAAAGCATTTCCTTTTTTATATTTAGACATAGACGGGCTTGCGGCAGGAGTTCTATACACAATCAGATTTTTTATTACAACGCTTGCGGCAAATGTTATTTTTAAAACAACTTCTGTTTTGGAAATAAAAGAAGCGCTTGAGTCAATTCAAGATTTTATTTCTAAAATAATTCCTTCATTTAAAAAACTAAACATAGCGCTTGTAATTTCACTTGCAATAAATTTTATTCCACAAATATTTTCCACATGGAACCAAGTTCATCTTGCTTCAATTGCCCGCTCAAATCCACAGAACAAAAACTTAGCACAGTCAATTCAAAACGCTTCACAACAACTGCAAACTTTATTTTCATGTCTGTTGTATCAAGCAGAAGAAAAGAGAAAAGCTTTGTTAAACAGAAGCTAAA
>JBAXYY010000153.1:0-5137 GCA_041670585.1 Treponema sp.
ATAGAATGCAACTCTGTAGGCATGAGTCCACAACTTCTTGTTGTCAGTGTCATTATTTACCATAAGGTTCTGCATAGAGCCAATGCTGTACAAAAGATTTCTAATTCCACGTAAGCCAACTAACTTTACTGCGTCGCTAATTGAGCGGCATGGAGAAGCAAGCGCAAACGCCGCAGAATTTACAAGCTTTAGAAGTTCGACTGTTAAAGAAACGTCGTTTGAAATGTGCATTGCAATGTCGCTCATCTTGCTGTCTGGGTCGTTCAGCAAACGGTTTATTGTAGTAATATTTTCTGGGAACTGAGGAAGCTCGTCAATTAAATTTACAAATTCGTGTGAAAGTAAAGAAATGTCTTTTTGTGTTTTTTCATTTAGCGGCAAAATTAAACGAGTAATAGTTTCTCCATTCTGACAAAGCACCTGGTAGTTTTCTTCTGTAAGACCAATTTTTTCTAGCATAAGAATCATAATAATTAAGCCAAGACCGGCTCCTTCTGTTTCATCAAGAACTTGTGAAATAACCTGGTCAATTGAAGTGTACTGCTGGGCACGGCTTAACTTGTCGTGAATCCTTTTATACTCAAAATAAGTAAGCTCAACATTATTGCGCACTTCTATTTTTATCTTGTTGTTTTTAGTCTGAAGAATTAGCTTTATGTACAAGCCTTCTGCTTTCTGCTGTGAAAGATAATACTTTAGGTTGTTCATAGTGTTGGCTTTAAAGTCCTGCATACCAACTTCGTAGTCGTGCTGATTTGTTATGTCAAGTTTTTTATCTTCAAAGTAAACGCGTTTTGTATTTGCCTTTTTTGCATTGTTCATAAGCTCTTCAAGGCAGTAAGTTAAATATTCTACCATTTGGTTTTGATTTAATTCGTTAAGAAAGGCTGTAAGAACTTCGTCCATATACATTTCCATTTTGTGTGGAAGAGTATAAGTTGTAATAGAAAGTGGAATGCCCGCTTGAATGGCCATTTTTATCTTAGAAGTATCAATTGTAATTTCATCTTTTTTTGTCATAAGTCTTACTCCAAACTCCAAACTTTAATTCATAATAATATCATAAAGCATAATGAATTTAAACCATAAAATCTTGCTATAGTAGAAAATAAAGTTATTTAGTAAAATACAATCATGACTGACCAATTTATTAGTGAACTGCTTGTTTTGTTTTTACTTGCAATCACTTGTGTTCGAATATTTTTTCAAGAGCATGTTAAAACAGACGCTATTGCCGCTGTTCCAATTGTTGCACTTATTATAAGCGTGATAATTTTATTTACGTTTGGTTTTTCTTTTTTTACAATGGCTATACTTGTTCTTTCATTTTTTGTGTTTATTTGGAATATAAGGGCATTTCTTAGACTTAAAGAAAATCTTGTCATTGACCATTACGGACCGTGGTTTATTTTTGTTTCCGTATTAAATCTTATTCTGATTTTAGCAATCTTTGTTTCGCTTTTGCTTTTCAGACCTGTTTTTACCTCTGCAAGAAAATCAAATGTTGCAGAATCTGTAACAAGATATGAAGGCTCTTTTAGTAAAGGATTTGAGCAAATAACAAAGCCTTTTCATTTGTCATCAGCAAAAGTTTGGAAGTACGATTATTCACCATTAGACAAAGATAATTATGAAAAGAATAGTTTTAATTCTACAGTTGATGAAAAAACAAGCAATGTAGATAAAGCTGATAAAAACAAATGCACAATTTTATTTATTTCAGATGTTTGCTCCACTCCAAAAACATACAAGCCTTTCTTGATTAAATTAGCACAAAACGGATATACAGTGTATGCCGTTGATTTTTATAGTAAAGACATGCCGTGGTTTGGAAATTTATTTGATAAATACTATATAAGATGTTTTGCATGTGCTATGCAAAAACTTTTCAACAGTGAAGAATATGAAAAAGTTATATCAAGCAATGAGTTTAAATATGCTAAGGAATATGAAGCGTTTGTTAAAATGATAAATCCTTCTGCGGAGGACACTGTTGTTCTTGTTGGAGAAAATTCCGCTAAGAAGTCATTTGAAATTGTTAGTAAAAAAATGAGCGGTTTAGTTGATTATTCAATCAGCTTGGGTGATGCAGAAGGATATACTACAAAAGGCTGGGGTCCTGTTGAACAGACAAATCCGCTGCTTGCAAAAAAGCTAGGCTACAACAGAGATAGTTCATCTTATATGAGTGCACATTTGGCAAACTATGTTAAGGACTCAGTTGAGCAGTATTTGGCTATACAGAAGAATTTTTTACAGCAAAGTGAAATACAACATCTTGTACAAAAAGATGTTGTTCAACAAAATGCCGTTCAGCAAAACAAAGTGGAGGAAAAGAAATGACACTTAACGAGCTAGATGCATATTTTAATTCATTCTTGCACAAAGAGAATTTTCCAAGCGATCCTTCACGGAACGGTGTTCAAATTCAGAATTCAGCCCCTGATATAAAGCAAATTACAAAAATCGCTTTTGCAACAGACGCATGTGCTAAGACTGCGGAAAAAGCTATTGAGCTTGGAGCGCAGCTTCTTTTTGTTCACCACGGCATCTTTTGGGGCGACTGCACTCCGCTGGTTGACGCTCAGTACAAAAGAGTTTCTGCTTTTTTAAAGGGCGACCTGGCGCTTTATGCAAGCCACATTCCTTTGGACGCGAATGAAGAAGTTGGCAATAACTACGGTCTTGCAAGAAGAATTGGTCTTAAAAATATAGAAAAGTTTGGTGAATGGCATGGCATGTCTATTGGGGCTGCAGGATATTTAGATTCACCTTGTAGTATAGAACAATTGTGCAACAAACTTTTTCCTAATGGAGAAAAATCTAACTACATTCTGCCGTTTGGCAAAAAAGAAATACAAAAAGTTGCAATAATTTCAGGCGGAGCGGGTGAAGATGCAGTTCAGGCTTACAAAATAAAAGCTGACGCATATATTACAGGCGAAGTGGAGCACGAAGACTTTCATACAATTGAAGAGCTTGGCTTGACTGTAATTGCGGGCGGCCACTATCAAACAGAAACTGTTGGTGTGAATCTTGTAAAAAACAAGGTTTCTGCAGAAAAAAATATTGAAACTGTGTTTATAGACTTTCCTACAGGACTTTAGTATACTTTTATCATTATGAATTCAGAAACAATAGGTGTTGAATTCCCTAAAAAAAAGCAGGGATTAAATCAAAAAGTTGCTCCAATAATGTTGACAGCTTTTGTCATTGCATTAGATCAAATTACAAAGGCTCTTGTTGTAAAATACATTCCTCGTTTGAATCCTATAGATCCAGACTGTATTATTCCAATTTTTGGAAAATATCTAAGGCTAATCCATGTAAGAAACAAGGCTGTTGCCTTTAGCATGGGAAGCAATTTACCGGACAATGTACGCTCAATTTTGTTTTCAATACTTCCGTTGATTGTTATTGCTTTGGTTTTTGTTGTCTACTTTAAGAACAACGATTTTACAAAACTTCAAAGATGGTCTGTCTGTGGAATTTTAGGCGGCGGGCTAGGCAACTTAATAGACCGTTTCTTTAGACCGGACGGCGTTGTTGACTTTATAGACTGCTATTTCTTTAACATTTTTGGCTGGGAAAGATGGCCTACTTTTAATATTGCAGATTCCGCTGTTGTAGTTTGCGGAATTTTGTTCATTATTTCATTTATCATTCAAATTGCAAAAGAAAATAAATCTAAGGACGAGGGTAAAACCAAAACAGGAGCTTCTAAATGAGCAAAAAATCTAACACTATTATTTTTACACTTGTTTCTACAGTTTTGAATATTTTAATGACGCTTTTAATAATCATTGCGCTTTGCCTTTTGTCTTTTGTTGTTATGAATTACATTTTTAAAATTCACAACGGGCAGGCTTACCAAATTGTATGGATGATTTGCTTTTTGGGCGGCATGGTTCTAGGAATGTTCTTGTTTGTAAAAATTTGCGGCTGGGTTATAGATAAATTTCATTTGGCAGATAAAATGGACGCTCACATTGTGGGCAAATATCTTCCAGGTGGAAAGAAAGTTCAAACAAGCAATGACGAAGAAGAGGAGCCTAAACAGAAAACAGTTATGCCTTCTTCTGTTCTTAAAAAAGAAGATAAGTGGGTAGAAAACCATGAAGAGTCATCTTATGCAGAAAATATGCAGGTTTTTGACGCAAGCAATATTGAATCAGCACACCCTGAAGAAGAGTCAGACTTTAAAAATCAATAGCCGTCGCTCATGCTGCGGTTAAGATCACGCTGGTACAGTTCCTGGTAGACAATGCTTCTTGTTTTAAGTTCTTCTTTCTTTGCCTGCGGAAACGGCATGAACCGCCAGAAAATAGCGCGTACTTCTTTGCTAAGACGCTGCACACCATCTGCCTCTTTTGTAAGCCAAAGAATATAGTCTGCAATAAAATAATTCTTTAAATCACCTTTTAGCTTTTGGCTGTCTATCCACTGGAAGTACTGGCCTGTTAGACCTTCTTCCATCCAGTAGTAAGAAGCTTTTTCTTTTGCAACTTGCCATCTTAAGTCTGCGGCGGCTGTAATACACGCAATTTTTAAATCGCGCGGGTACATTGGAATTACAATTCTACCACGGCTTGTTACACGGTTGTACCTGTCAAAAGGCTCCCAGCAAAGACCTGTGTCACCATAAGTTGGAACTAAGATTACATAAGGCACAATTCTGTGCGGTATATTTTTGTGAATACGGCAGAATACACCTGGATCAAGTGACTCTATCCAAGAAAGCTCTCTTAATACATTTTCACGAAAGCCTGTGCTTTTGTCAAAACAGTGGAAGAATTCTCTTGTAAAAATAGGGAACTGGTTGCCTTGTCGTCCAACTGTCATTTTTGCCATTTGGCGAATGCTGCCAATTTCTGTATTTATTTCATCTTTTCCAACAGTTACAGACTGTTCTGGCATGTCCTGTGACTTTTGATCAAGGCTTGTCTGAATGTCTTTTGCTTCTTGAAGTTCCCTTAGGTTTGCAACAAGTTCTTTATCTATTTTCTGCAATGAGCGGAATCTGTCTGCAAGTTCAATGAAAAGCTTTTTCTGCATTTCACTGTATGGCATTTTATGAGGGTCAAGTCCAATGAACGGAGGGTGATCGAATAGCATTTTTAATCTGTCGCTTATTTCC
>JBAXYY010000154.1:0-5109 GCA_041670585.1 Treponema sp.
ATTGTCCCACATGCAGTCATCTTCCTTGCCATACTCGCCGTACCAAAGATTGTCTACTTTATCAACACCAGTTGCATTGTTCAAAATCACAGAGAATTTGTAACCAGCATTTGCCATGTCAAATCCATAGTTTGTTGGAGTAATTGTAGCCTTGTCAGCTGACTGCGAACCATTGTTGCTGTAAGTGTCAACAAGAGTATCAATCATTGCGCCAAGCTTTACTGTCTTGCCAGAAGTGTTTGTAACTTCATGTTTTAGAATTAAGTAAGGAACAGCGTCTGCTCCAGTGCCTTCGTATTTTATAGAAGGAGTTACTGTTAAAGAAACATCTGTTCCGCTGTATGCAGTTCCATCAGTTTTAGCAAGTGCAGTTGTTTTTCCATCAGCGCCTAATGTTACCCAGTAGTCTGTGCCGTCAATGTTCAAGCAGTAAATCCAGCCAGAGCATTTGAATGAGCTTACTATCCAAGAAGAGCCGTTGTCATTGCTACCAACTACATCAATGCCGCCAAACTTATTGCAGAAGTCACCATAAGTTGCGTCTGAACGTTGAGAGCCAAATCTGTAACCCATGCGTCGTGTGTAATCTACAGAATATGTATATGTTGAAGAACCAGAGCATATAGTGCCAGTTTTTGGAGAAACAGCTTCTACAAGTTTAGGAATGTTTATTGTAAGAACATAATTCTGTGTGTTGCCCGCTTCCGCTGTCACTGTGTAAGTTACTACAATTGATTTTCCAGCATAGTAATTGTAAAGCGCGTATGGAATTGTAATTGATTTATCATCTGCATTAACAGCTGCTTTGTACAATGTGCTGTCTACAGTTACGCCTGTATTTATCAAATCTGTAACCACTGATTGATCAGTAACAGTTGGAGTTCCAAGAGTTGACTTGGCGCTTGCTACTGTTGCATTAACAACAATGTCTCCTGTGTAATCAAGGCTTGCGTTTTTGCTGTATGAAGTTTCTGAAGAAAGCCCCGCAAGAATTTTGTTGTAGTAAGTTGATGTTGCTCCATTCTGTGTTGCAGTGAATGTAGAAAGTTTTGCGTTCATATCAAGATCAACTGTCATCACAATACGGTAAACCCTTGTTGCATTAGTATCAGCTGAAGTAACTTTTACATCATAAACAACATATCCGCCAGTAAGCGCACCTGTAGATTTGCTTACAGGACTTGTTGCAGATTCTATAAATGTTGTTGCACTAGTTGTTCCGTCCCAAGCAATTGCGTCATCTTTTGAAGTGAACAATGAGCTGTTTGTAACGCCAATAGAGGCACCGCTAGAAAGTGCTGTTGCAGCTAAGGTCGCTTCACTTGTTGAATGTGCCACATAGTAAATTGTGCTGTCTGTAGAATAATCGCTGTCCCAGTCGTAGCCGCTTACTTGTGCTCCATCTACAGTCAAAGTTTTTAGACGTGTTTCTGTGTTACTTGATTTTATAATGTACACGTAATAAGTTGCAGTGTGTCCATTGTTTGTTAAAGTAAGCGTTGCTTTTGTTTTGCCTTCTTTTAATGCATCAGTTCCAGTGCCACCAATTGTAGTTGTCCACTCAACAGGGTTTGCTGTTACTTGAACAGATATGGTTGTTACTGTTGCTTCTGTAACAGCCGCTCCGTCAGTTCCTTCAATATAAGAAGCACTTGATGTAATTGTTGCGTCCTGCTGTTGTGTTGTTGAATTGAGTGTTACATTTTCTACAGTGTTATCTATATAAATATAGAATGTGTTGTTGCCTTTTCCTTCAGCACCGGTATAGCCTAAACCGCCTAAGCTTGTGCAATTCTTGTCTGGCTTTGTGTAAACCATTGTTGAAGCAGGTGTTCCATCAACGTATATTGTTACTGTTGTTTTTCCATCAGGCAAGTCTGTGTCTGTGTCAGAATCTGCATCTTGAGTTCCAATAGTAAACTTGTAATATTCAAGACCGTTTATTTTTTCTGTAGTAATATATTTTGCTGTTGAAGTTGCTGTTGAAGCATATCCAGTGAAAGAAGTATTTGCACTACTTACATATTCTGTGTTTACCGCAGTGTAAGTAATTGATTTTGTAGCATCAGTATCACTCTTATCAAGTGTGCGCATATAGAATGTGATTGAGTCAGCATAAGTTGTTACTTTTGTATACTGAGTGCTGCCTGGAACTTGGTAAGCAACTTCACTGTCAGTTGTAAGATTCAAAACTTTTTTACTTTCGCTCTTGTCAGAATCATTCTGATAATCAGCCATTGCATAAAGTGCCGTGAGCTTTGTGTTACCCTTGCCAGCTTTTGTAATAATCGCCTTGTGATATGTAACGTCAGAAGTTTTTGTTTCTGAAGTAAGCGAATGTTTGTAAGCTTTAGTAGTTGTCTTCATCCACAAAGTTGTTGTTGTGTTGTCGTCATCAAGTGCCACTGATTTTGCATAAGTTTTGTTTGCAGCTAAATTATCATGCAGTGCAAGCTCATCTGCCTTAGTGTAAGAAGTTGACCATTTATCAGAAGAAGTGTCGGCAGTGTCAGGGCAAGTGTCGCCAACATAGTAAGCAACAGTTGTATATTTGTGTGTAGGAACCGCAATGAATGACATTGAAGTAACATCAACACGGTTGTCAGCAGAAGCTGTGTAAGCAAAAGTGCCGTTTGTAGCAGTTGCAATATCAGCATATAAAACACCCATGTCTGTTTTCAAAGCTTCAGATTTTGTAGATTTTACACCGTTCGCATAAGAAGATGCTGGTGAATAGTCAAATGACTGCAATGAAGTGTCGCCGTCCTCTGGCTTTACAACAGTAACTGAATATGTTTTTACAGAGCCGTCAGAATCTTTTACAGGAATTGTGTAAGTTGTTCTTCCACCAGAAAGCAAAACAGTGTAGTCGCTTTCAAGAACAGTGCCGTACTTGTTTGCCGCAACTAAAGGATAAGCAACCTCCACCCCAGAGCCTGTTCCAAAATTAAATGTAAGCTCGTCGCAGTCTTCATCAACTGTAACTTCATAGCTTCTGTCGTCTGGAGTAAATGCTGAATCCCATACTGCTGCGGCTGTTCCATCAGAGTTTGTTGTGTTTGCAGGAGTTACACTAAGTGATTTTAGTTCAGAAATTTTTTCTGTAGTACCAACAAGCCTTCTCTTTGTTAAAGTGATTGTATAAGTTGTGTTGTACTGCGGATCGTCTGCTGTAACTTTTGCTGTAACGACAGTTGTTCCATAAGGCAAGTCTATTGCCTGTATTTGATTTTTAGAATCTGCTGTTGCAACAAGAGAGCTTGTTAAATCTTTTGCTTCATTTAGCTTGTTCAAACTTTCACTTGTAACAGTTGTAGTTGTTATTGTTGACTTCTTTGAAGAATCAGCTGTGTCTGTATAAGTTTTTTCAGAAGTGGTTGTTTTTGCCACAGATTCATGCGTCTGAACAGCTGTCCATTCAACAGTAGAATGTGAATCATTAGTAAGGCATTTAAGTGTAACAGGATTATCAGCGCTTGTAAGATAAACTTTTGTTCCGTTAGTAACGTCACTGTCAGAGCCAACAACATAATCTTTTTGGCTAGCTGAATATGTAATTTGATTGTAAGTAGGCCTGCTAGATTTTATAACAACAAGCCCTTTGTCAATTTCAGTGTTTGTGCTTTCGTCATTTTCATAACTGGCAGTTGCAGAAGTTTTAGTTAAGCTGTCATCTCCAGTCTTTGCCTTTTCGTCTTCATTTAAAAAACTTTCAAATAAATTAGAGCATGAGCTTAATAAAATTGATGATGCTAAAATTGAAATTAGTATTCTATTTTTTTTCATAACATTTCCCCCTTATTGTGCAATAACACGGAATTCAACACGGCGGTTCTTCCACCAGGCAGCATGGTCTTCCCAAGCCGCAAGTGGATTAGCTCCACCAAAGCCTTTAGCAGAAAGATTTTTTGCCTCAAGTCCGCGCTCTACAAGCTGTGCCATAATCGCTTCAGCTCTAGCCTGTGACAAAGGAATAAGCTCGTTTACATTTTCTTCTTCTGTGTTAGAAACGTTGTTCGCGTAGCCTTCAACTACAACTTTAACACTGCCATGTTCTGAAATCTGGCGGGCAACGCTATCAAGTGTGTTTTTGTTAGACTGAATCTGTTCAGGTGTGATTTCATCAAATGTAGGTTTGTCCGGGTCAAAGTAAATTGTGTTAACAACAATCTTCCATTCTTTCTGAGGGATAATCTCCTGGAAAAGTATACCTGTATTTATAGAAGTTTCAGCTTCAACTGTATCTTGCCCAGTGCGTGTTCTGTCTGCTTCATCAGGCACTACAATTACTTTTGCTTTGTAAGTGTCGCGTGAGAATGCAACTTCACCACTTTCTGATTTTCCATCCCAAGTAAGGGTAGCTGGCAACGCGCCTTCTCCGCTCCAAGTATAAAAGTCATTTCCCTGTGGATCTATAATTTTTACAGTCCAACTTTCTGGCGTATATTCAAGCAAGCTGACTGACGGTGTAAGAAGTGTTGTATCATTTACACCATCGTTGTCTGGAGTAAAGTCAACATTAGGGTCTGCTGTAATTTGAGCAACAGCTTTTCCCCAAGAAGCAATTAAAGCATCATGCTTACGTTGTTTAGCTTCCTTAATATCATCAATAATTCCAAACGGATATGTTCTTATGCCCAAGTATGCTGTCCAAAATCCTGCAAAACCGCCGCCCAAACTTGTGTCATAAAAAAGGCTATAGTCTCCGCCAATAAATGGAATAAATAAATCTGTGCCTAAATAAAATGAAGCCTCGCAAGAAAGCCTGTAGAACATGCAGTAAGCGCCATCTTGTCCAAAAGTAACATCTACTTCACGCCCTTCATTCTTAGCTCTTTCTGAAGGATAGTAATTAGTTGTAATGCAGTTTATGCCAAGCGCGCCGCCTGGAACAATTTCAAGCCACTGTGGCAATTTGCTGAATGTGTTTTTAGAAAGCACTCTTTGAAATTTAAACAAGAAAAGATTGTTGTTAAAGTTGTTCATTAAAGCAGCTTCTCCAACACCCTGTCCCCACATGTCACGGCTGAACTCTAAGCCAAACAGCCAGCCAGAAATGTTGTAGCCAAAGCCTGCAGAAAATTCTCCGCCAAAACTTGTCATTGGCAA
>JBAXYY010000155.1:0-5098 GCA_041670585.1 Treponema sp.
AAAATTCAGCACTTACAGAGGTAGAAAATGGCAAACGAAAAAGCTTGGGAAGGATTTGAGGGCAGAACTTGGAAGAACGAAATCAATGTTCGTGACTTTATTCAGCAGAACTATACAGTTTATTCGGGCGACAAATCTTTTTTGGAAGGACCTACCGACGCTACTAACAAACTTTGGGGCGAAGTTCAAAAGCTTCAGAAGGAAGAAATTGCAAAGGGTGGCGTTCTTGACATGGACACAGAAGTCGCTTCAACTTTGACTTCACACGGAGCCGGCTACATTTGCGGTGACAGCAAAAATATAGAAAAAGTTGTTGGGCTTCAGACAGACAAGCCTTTTAAGCGCGCTTTTATGCCTTTTGGCGGATATAGAATGGCGGAAGAAGCATGTGAAATGTACGGCTACAAGCCAAGCGAAAAACTTCATGACATTTTTACAAACTACCGCAAGACTCACAACGACGGTGTTTATGACGCATATACTCCAGAAATGAAGGCTGCTAGAAAAAACAAAATCATAACCGGTCTTCCAGACACTTACGGCCGTGGAAGAATTGTTGGCGACTACAGAAGAATTGCGCTTTACGGAATTGATTATTTAATAGAACAAAAAACAAAAGACTTCCATTCAAGCGACAAGCTTGCTATGGTTGATGAAGTTATACGCAAAAGAGAAGAAGTTTCTGAACAGATAAAGGCTCTTAAGGGAATGAAGGAAATGGCAAAGATTTACGGCTTTGATATTTCTGTTCCTGCAACAAATGCTCAGGAAGCATTCCAGTGGCTTTATTTTGGCTACCTTGCCGCTGTTAAAACACAGAACGGCGCTGCAATGAGTGTTGGACGTGTTACTACTTTCTTGGACATTTACGTAGAGCGTGATTTAAAGAACGGCACTCTTACAGAAAAACAGGCACAGGAATTAGTTGACCATTTTGTAATGAAGCTACGCATGGTTAAGTTCGCACGTATCAAGTCATACAACGAGCTTTTCTCTGGCGATCCAGTTTGGGCAACAGTTACAATTGGCGGCATGGGAATTGACGGCCGTCCTCTTGTTACTAAAAACGACTTCCGCTTCTTGCACACTTTGGAAAACATGGGGCCTGCACCAGAGCCTAACTTGACTGTTTTGTATTCAGAACGCTTGCCAGAACACTTAAAAAAATACGCTACAGAAATTTCTGTAAAAACAAGCGCAATTCAGTATGAAAATGATGATGTAATGCGCCCAATTTGGACTGATGACTACACAATCTGCTGCTGCGTTTCTGCAACACAAGTTGGTAAGGAGATGCAGTTTTTTGGAGCACGCGCTAACCTTGCAAAATGTCTTCTTTACGCGATCAACGGAGGAAAAGACGCTCTTACAGGTGAACAGGTAGGGCCTGCTTATGCACCAGTAACTTCAGAATATCTTGATTATGATGATGTTGTAGCAAAATATGATTTAATGATGACATGGCTTGCGGGTCTTTACGTAAACACATTGAACTTAATTCACTACATGCACGACAAATACTACTATGAAGCGGCTCAGATGGCTTTGATTGACACAAAAGTTAACCGTTCATTTGCAACAGGCATTGCAGGATTCTCTCACGTTGTAGATTCACTTTCTGCTATTAAATATGCAAAAGTAAAAATCATACGCGACCCTAAGACTGGCCTTTCTAAAGACTTTGAAATTACAGGCGACTTCCCTCGCTACGGAAACGATGACGACAGGGCTGACGACATTGCAGTAAAACTTTTAAAGACATTCATGGGCAAAATCAAAATGTACAAAACTTACCGCAACTCACACGCTTCTACTTCAATTCTTACAATCACATCAAACGTAGTTTACGGAAAAGCTACAGGCACTATGCCAGACGGAAGAAAACAGGGCGAACCTCTTTCTCCTGGAGCAAACCCAGCTTACGGCGCAGAAGAACATGGACTTCTTGCTTCATTAAACTCAGTTGCAAAACTTCCATACGAATATGCTCTTGACGGCATTTCCAACACACAGACAATCAACCCTTCTGCTTTAGGACATGATGACAATGAACGTTCAGACAAGCTTGTGCAGATTCTAGACGGCTACTTTAAACAGGGCGCACACCACTTGAACGTAAACGTGTTTGGAATTGAAAAGCTAAAGGATGCTATGGAACACCCAGAAAAAGAAGAGTACCAGAACTTCACAATCCGTGTTTCAGGATATGCAGTGCGCTTTATAAAATTAACACACGAACAGCAGCTAGACGTTATTGCCCGCAACGCTCACGGCGTACTTTAATTTATAAGGATTTAAAATGGAAAAACAAAGCGAAGGCCTGATTCATCAAATAGAAACATTCGGTTCTGTAGACGGACCAGGAATTCGCTTTGTTGTTTTTACAAAAGGCTGCAACATGAGGTGCGCTTTCTGCCACAATCCAGACACATGGAAAATGGAAGGCGGCGAACTTTACACCCCACAAGCCTTAATTGAAAAAGCATTGCGTTACAAATCATACTGGGGCAAAGACGGCGGCATTACAGTAAGTGGCGGCGAACCTTTGCTTCAAATTGATTTCTTACTTGAATTATTCAAACTGGCAAAAGCAAAAAACATAAGCACTGTAATAGACACAGCGGGCGGCCCTTTTACAAGGCAAGACCCTTTCTTTACAAAGTTCAACGAGCTTATGAAATACACAGACCTACTTTTAGTTGACATAAAGCATATTGATAACGAAGAGCACAAAAAGCTAACTGGCGTTCCAAACACAAACATCTTGGACATGTTCAACTACCTTTCAGAAATACAAAAGCCAATCTGGGTGCGTCATGTCTTAGTTCCAAACATTTCTGACAAAGACGAATACCTTACACGAACACGCGACTTTATACGAACACTAAAAAATGTGCAGCGTGTAGAAGTTCTTCCATACCACTCATTCGCAAAAGCAAAATACGAATCAATGAACATTCCTTACAAATTAAAAGACACAGACACTCCAACTCCAGAGCGTGTTAAAAACGCAGAGAATATTCTTGAAGTGCAAAAATACACTGGCTGGAAAAACAGCTAAAAATCACTTAAAAAACATAAAATCACCTTTTTTTCACCCTGTTTTTATTTAAAATCTCCAGAAAAACTATACAGATATGATATACTTTATAATACGTTATAAATCCTATATTTAAATTGAAAATTACTGTTTTTGTAATTAAATAGAAAGGTTTTATATTTGATTCTTTATAAACATGAGGAGAAAAAAATGAGAAAAGTTGTAAAACTAATTTCAATGCTTTGTGTTCTTAGCACATTTATAATTGGATGCCAGAACATAAACTCACAAACAGAAGACACTTCTGCTGTATCTTTGGAAATGCCAAAAGCCTTATTCCAATCAGTTTCAACAAATGCAAAAGTAACGGAATACACTATCATTGGCACAATAAGCAATGCAGATTCAGAAGCAAAAATAGAAACTGTAACTCAAACAAGAAATAGTGATGAAGATTCAACAACACTTTCTTTTTCACCAATAACAGTTCAAACTCCAATTATTCTTTCAATTGAAATCTATGCTGAAAAGCAACTTTATATGAGCGGCTCTTCTGCAAGACATGCTGTTACAGAAGGCAAGCAGGCTCTTGATATAACATTAAAAAAAGCAGACGGCTATGTAGAAAAAGGCTCTGGAATAATAACAGGCGTTGCAAAATACACAAACAGTACTGACCAAAGCAACATTACAATTTTCATTCAAAAAGAAGATGAAGTTATTTCTACAGACACAGCATCTTCAAGTTTTGTTCCTTTGCAAAGCATTGCTCGTTACGCTCCAACTTCCGCTTCTGCTTCCACATTCACAGTTGTTTCTGTTTGTTCAGCAGTAAAAGCAGACAAAGACGGCAACTACAGTTTTACAAATCTAGACGCTGGAACATATTCAATTTATGCGGCTTCCCAAAATTCAACAAAAGCATCTTACGACACAGTTGCAGTTACTGACGGCAAAACTTCAACAGTAAACCTTGACTTAACCGCAACAGGCAGCATTTCTGGCACAGTTTTATTAGACGGCAACACAACAGGCAACAGTGGAATATTTGTCTATGTAAAAGGCACTTCATTTATAGCAACAACAAATGATGACGGCACATTTACAATTTCAAATGTACCTGTTAGCACAACAGCTTATACACTTCATGCAAAGTATGGCACAACAGATAAAACATTCACTGTGAATGAAACAGCAGCGGCACCTGTAGTTACATCTGGCGCTACTGCAGATGCTGGCACAATGACATTTACTACTCTTGAAGACAAGCACTACCTAAGTTCTTCAACTACAGCTACAGACGGAACAGTTACAACAACTGCTACTGCAAACTATGTACAGGCAACTTCAGCAGGACTCAAGTTTGTTCTTACAGAAATACCAGATAACACAACAGTAGTTCAATTCTATGTTACAAATTCAGATGGACATACTACTACTTACTCAATTGATACAATGGATTCAAGTAATAATTATGAGTCAACTGAAATTACCGATGATTTAGTTTTCATTTTCAAACTTGTTAATAAAGGTGACACTTATACATCAGCTAAAACTTATTTCTATAAAAAAGGTTGGACAAACTCTTCTTTAGTTTCAACAACAGAGAGCATTATTTCTATTGGAGGATTAGGAGAAATAACTGCTTCTTCAAAAAGCATCACTTATGATCAAACAAGCAACACTGTAACAATTGATAAACCTGTTTATAACTATGACAACTTCAACGGTACAGTTTATTCTAAATATTCAGAGTTCAATGTAGTTACTTCAGCCGGTGTAAGTAAGTCATTATCTATACCTTCTTCAAATTCTATTAACTTGTTTACAGATTTTGGATCTTCATCAATTGAAGCAATTTCAGGGCAAACTGGCTCTACATTTAAAACAATTTATTCAGTTAGACTACCGGAAGATAATGTAATTGCTACAAATAATTGGTCATACAACTATGGAATATATGCTAATAAATTAGCAGCTCAAGATATAAACACCTTTACCCCTATACTTACAGCATACGCAAACGGCGGACAAGTTCGCTCAATTACAACTGATGCA
>JBAXYY010000156.1:0-5094 GCA_041670585.1 Treponema sp.
CAATGGAAGACATTAACTGTGGAGAACCAGGCGACATTATTGCTTTGTTCGGTGTAGACTGCGCTTCTGGCGACACATTCTGCGGTGGCGGACTCAACTACGCTATGACATCTATGTTCATTCCTAACCCGGTTATTTCAGAAGCTATTACTCCTGTTAACAAAACAGATGCAATCAATATGTCTAAAGCATTGAACCGCTTCACAAAAGAGGACCCAACTTTCCAGACATACGTTGACCCTGAATCTAACCAGTGTATTATTAAAGGCATGGGCGAACTTCACCTTGCAGTTTATGTTGAGCGTATGAAACGTGAATACAACTGCGAAGTAACAGTTTCTCCACCAGAGGTAGCTTACCGTGAGACAATCACACAGAGAGCTGACTTCAACTACACTCATAAGAAACAGACAGGCGGCTCAGGACAGTACGGCCGTGTTGCAGGATTCATGGAGCCATTTGCTGATAAAGACTACGAATTTGTCGATTCAATCAAGGGCGGTGCTATTCCTAACGAATACATTCCTTCTTGCGACAAGGGCTTTAAAAAGGCAATGGAAAAAGGAAGCCTTATTGGATTCCCTGTTGTAAATGTACGTGTAACAATCAACGACGGTCAGTACCATCCAGTTGACTCTTCAGATATAGCATTCCAGACAGCAGCTATTGGCGCTTTCCGTGAAGGCTACGCTAAGGCAAAACCATGTATTCTTGAACCAATCATGAAAGTTTCTATTTCAGGACCTAATGAATTCCAGGGCAACATGTTCGGCCTTATTAACCAGAGACGTGGTGTAATCATTGATACAACTGATGAAAACAACACATCAACAGTAAACGCTGAAGTTCCACTTTCTGAAATGTTCGGCTTCTCTACTATTCTTCGTTCTTCAACACAAGGAAAAGCAGAGTTCACAATGGAATTCCTGAAATACGGAAAAGTGCCTAACGCAGTAGCAGACGTTCTTATTAAAGACTACGCTGCAAAACGTAAGGCCGGCGAAGCATAATTAAGGAGACAGAAATGGCAAAACAAGAACTTTTTGATCGCAGCCCTATCCGTGCTTTTGACAACGCAACAAACGGCGGTTTAAAAGCAGGCGAAATTGGACTTGTAACTTCTAAGAAAGGCTTGGGCAAAACTTCTGTCCTAGTTCAGTTTGGAATGGATACACTTCTTGACGGCAAGCAGCTTGTTCATGTTTCTTTTGACCAGCATAGCGAAAACGTTATTTCTTGGTACGAAGGAATCTTTACAGAAATTGCAAAAAAGAAGAGCCTTCCTAACGCAGATGAAGTAAAGGCAAGCATTATGCGCAACCGCACAATCTTAAACTTTAACCAGGAAAACTTTGACTTGCAGAAAGTTGTCAACACCCTTAACGCTCTTAAGGCTGGTGGCATTTCTGTAGCAGGTGTTGTAATTGACGGTGTAGATCTTTCTAAAGTAACAGAAGATGAAATGCAGTCAGTTAAAGCATACGCAAAAGCAGCAAAGGTTTCTATCTGGATGTCAGCAACAGCAGAAGGCGACAAGTTGAACGACAGCGCGCCTAAAGCATTGCAGGAATACTTCACAGCAGTTGTTCATCTTGCTGCAAAAGACGGCGGAGTAAAAATGTTAATCGTTAAGCTCCACGATGAAAAAGATGTTGCAACAACTTTGAAGCTCGACAGCAAATCATTGCTTATTCTTGAGAAATAATAAGTTGAAGCTCTAAAGAGCTTCAACTTGACGAGTTTGAATCAATTCTTAGAATTGATTCAAACATCGCTGATATTACAAAATAGCTATTTCTTTTGAGTATATGAACCGGTTCAGAAATGGGCCGGTTTTTTTATGCCCGTTGTTGTTTTTAACAAAAAAATACTTTATACTCCCACCCATGAAAATCTTAGTTGCATCGGACATACACGGAAGCTTTACCGCTTTGGAAAAATTGATTGGAATCTTCAACGAAGAAAATTACTCTTACCTTGTTTTATGCGGCGACTATTTGAACCACGGACCTAGAAACGCAATTCCTTCTGGATATGACACAAAGAAAACTTGCGCACTGTTGAACGAATATAAAGAGAAAATAATTTCAGTAAGGGGAAACTGCGACAGCGAGGTTGACCAGATGATTCTTGAATTCCCTGTTACTTCTTCCAGCACACAGATTTTTATTACGGCAAAAGAAAGAGGGCTTAGCTTGCAGAACAATTCAAATGACAAACCTAACGGCAGAATCTTTATTCACCACGGGCACTTGTTTGACAAGGAAAAAATAAAATCACTTCTGCCAAAAGGGACGCTTGTTGTTTCTGGGCACACTCATGTTCCTGTCCTTGAGTACGATGACGGCTACTATTTTTTAAACCCAGGCTCCATTTCAATTCCTAAAACAGAAGACGGCCCTACTTACGCGACAATCGAGTCCAACGACTTTGGAATCAACAGAATAACTGTTTTTAATTTAGAGACACGCTTGGAAGTAAAGTGCATGGAATGGTGGGATTTGTACAATGATGATTTAACAACAGTGCGCCAAACTTATTTACGGCAGTCATTTTCTAAAAATGCAAAGTGGCGTGTTGTGTGCGAAGCGCTCACTGTTGACACAGACGGCTACATTCTTTTAACAAAGCGCTCTGCTACAAAAGACCCCTTCCCTTCTATGTGGGAGTTCACAGGCGGCGCTTGCATGTCTGGAGAAAACTCTATTGAAGGGACATTGCGTGAGCTTCACGAAGAAACTGGCATTGCAACAGAGGCAAAAAATCTTAAACTGATTAGGGAATTAAAAGAAACAACGGCCGCATTCTATTTGTATCTAAACCGCATGGAAAAATCAAAAGATGAAATAGAAATCAAGCTTGAGCCAGGAGAAACTGACGAATACAAATGGGTCACACGCGCAGAGTTTGAATCAATTTATAATTCTGATAAATTCTGCACTGCAATAAAAGCCCGCCACCCGCTTGATAAATTAATTAATTTTATTTAACATTTTTCAAAACTAAACACGTTATAAAAGTGGGTCCCAGCGACGGCATAAAAGGAAAGGTCTTCCCACGTCAGTAGTCGCGTACCTCTCCTTTTCTGCCTGCGTCCCGCTTTTATAACTTTTCTAAATATAAAACACCTATTTATAAAATTATCAATTCATCAGCTCTAAAATTTTAATTGATAAATTTCTCTAATTTCACTATATTTATCTCGCTATATTTTTTATTAGTATAGTGAGGATGCATTATGAAAAAAACATTATTTATTGTAATGGCTTGTCTTGCGGCTCTTGTTAGTTTTACAGGATGCTCTAAGAAATCTGCAGACGCAGGAAAAGACAAGGTGATTAAAGTTGGCGTTGTCCAGCTTGTTGAACATGTCGCGCTTGACGCTTCTTACAAAGGCTTTGTTGACGGCCTTGCAGAAGCAGGTTATGTTGACGGTCAGAACATCAAGATTGACTATCAGAACGCACAGGGTGAACAGGCAAACTGCGTTACAATAGCACAGAAACTTGTTAACGACAAAGACGACCTTATTCTTGCAATTGCAACTCCAGCAGCACAGGCAGTGGCAAATCTTACAAAAGACATTCCTATACTTATTACAGCTGTAACTGACCCGGAAAGCGCAAAGCTTGTTAAGTCAAACGCAAAGCCAGACACAAATGTCACTGGCACAAGCGACCTTACTCCAGTTGACGCACAGATTCAGCTCTTGAAAAAAATTGTACCTACAGCAAAAAAAGTTGGACTTATGTACTGCTCAAGCGAACAGAACAGCATGTTCCAGATTAACATTGCAAAAGCATCTTGCGAAAAGAACGGCCTTGAATATGTTGAAGGCTCAGTAAGCAACAGCAACGAGATTCAGCAGGTGACACAGAACATGGTTGGAAAAGTTGACGCAATCTATATTCCTACAGACAACATGTTGGCAGCTGGAATGGCTACAGTGGCAATGGTTGCAAACGCAGCAAAGCTTCCTGTAATCTGCGGAGAAAGCGGCATGGTCACATCAGGCGGACTTGCGACTTATGGAATAAACTACTACGAGCTTGGAAAACAGACAGCTAAACAGGCGGTTGAGATTCTTAAAGACGGCAAAAAGCCTGCTGATATGCCTATTGAATATCTTGAAAAGTGCGACCTTGCTGTTAACGAAGGAACAGCAAAGGCAATTGGCGTTACAATTCCAGCGGATCTTTGAGTTAATTAGCAATTGTTAATTGTTGACTGATTATAAAGGCGGCTGTTGGACTTTCTTTTTGTGAGAATGTCTGACGGCCGCTTTTTTTTTACTGCCGATTTTTACAAAAACAAAATATCAGTTTCACTTTTCATATCAGAAAAAAATCATTATAATGCTCGCATGAGTATACTACTTGCAATGCAGGGCGCGGTTTCACAAGGCGTTCTGTGGGGAATAATGACGCTTGGCGTTTATTTGACATTTCGTATTTTAAATATTGCCGATATGACTTGTGACGGCAGCTTTGCTTTGGGCGGTTCAACTTGCGCGGTTTTGATTGTGCATGGTTGTGATCCTTTGCTTGCACTTGTTGTTTCTTTTTTGGTTGGAATGATTGCGGGACTTGCGACTGGTCTTCTTCATACTAAGCTTAAGATTCATGAGATTCTTGCGGGCATTCTTACTATGATTGCGCTCTACTCTATCAATATTAGAATTATGGGAAGGGCTAACACTCCGCTGCTTGGAGTTACAACTGTCATGTCGCGTATTCAAAACTGGACGGGGCTTTCTACAACTCTTGCCTCTTTGATTGTTGGCACTGTTTTTAGCGCGGCTATTATTTTTATTTTATATTGGTTTTTTGGTACTGAGATTGGATCGGCTCTTCGCGCGACTGGTAACAACGAGCACATGGTCAGGGCGCTTGGTGTGGACACTGACAGCATGAAGATTTTGGGGCTTATGATTTCTAACGGCCTTATTTCTATGAGCGGCGCTCTTGTTGCACAAAGCCAGGGCTACGCTGATGTTGGCATGGGAACTGGTACAATTGTCATAGGGCTTGCTTCTATTATTATTGGAGAAGTTGTGTTTGGAAAAAGGTTTGCGTTCTGGTACGCGCTTCTTTC
>JBAXYY010000157.1:0-5043 GCA_041670585.1 Treponema sp.
TCGAAATCAACAAGCAGAACTTTTTTTCCAGCAAGAGCAATGTATGCGCCAATGTTTATGGCAGATGTTGTTTTACCAACGCCGCCCTTCTGGTTAACAAAAACAAATACCTTTCCCATAATGTTTAAGTGTATCATTTTTTCAAATTGAAGTATATATGTTGATAAATCATAATTTTCATAAAAAAGAATACACTATTTGATGATGATATTCAGTGAATAGTTTTTAAATATATTACATACGACGAACCACGCGAAGAACATTCTTGGCCCCGCCGCGGCTCTAGCGGTAAAAGTCGGGCTGAACAGGACGAGAGTGGCACCCAGAATGTTCTTCGCGCGGTTCTATCATTAAATTAAGTGATATATAAAAGTGTCATTGCGAGGAACGAAGTAACGCGGCAATCTCTTATTAAAATAAGTACTTTTAATAAAGAGATTCCTCCACTTCGGTCGGAATGACAGCATTCATTATATTTACAACATAGCCAAAATAATTTTATTTCAATAAAAACTGCTGCACTATTTGATAGTGATATTATTTAGGAATTTGTATATAATAGGAACATGATTTTATCCGTTACATTTTCAAAGCCTACTAAAGAGTGTGAAAAATCACTGGGCAAGGCTTACATTAGAGTTCGTATTTGGCGCGACAAAAAAGCCGCAGTTGATGAAAACAATTTAGTCTACAACGCTGAATTTCTTACAGACAAACAGTCGTTCAGAAAGACAATGACTTTGGACGAAGTTGAATCGTTCAAAAAAGAAAACACAGGCATTACTTTTAAATGCACACTTGAAAGAACAGACACAGAAGAAATAACTTCACTTTCAAACAGGCACGGCGAAACTACAGTTCTACGCAAACCTCTTCAGGCAAACAGCGCAAAAGTTACTGCTGTAAAATCAGATGAAAAATGCTGCTGTTCAAAAGAAGACAATTCTTGCGCAACTTCAAACAATGCAGATTCCGACATTTCATCATCAGAAGAAAATGAAGGCTCTCAAAACAGAGTAAAAAACTACATTCTAAAAGAAGGCACTCCTGTTCCATTCTTAGTAAAGCTTGGAGTAATGTCAAAAGACGGAAAAGTGATTGCGCAAAAGTATGACAAGTTCCGCCAAATAAACAGATTCTTGGAATTCATTGACGATGTAATTCCCGATGTAACAAAACTTGTTGCAGAAGAAAAAAAATCAACTGCAGAAAAAGACGCTGCCGTATTTACAGAAGAGCGCCCGCTAAGAATTGCAGACTTTGGCTGTGGAAAATCTTATCTAACTTTCGCAGTGTATTATTATTTAACAGTATTAAAAAATATTCCTGTTGAAATCACCGGCCTTGATTTAAAGAAAGATGTAATAGAAGAATGCGACTCTTTAGCAAAACAATTTGGCTACACAAACCTGCACTTCTTTGTAGGAAACATTGCTGACTTCAATTACAAAAATGAATGCGACATTATAATCACACTTCACGCTTGCGACACCGCTACAGACCTTGCACTTGGTTATGCCATAAAGCACAACACAAAGGCAATTCTTTCTGTGCCTTGCTGCCAGCATGAAATAAATTTGCAGCTTGAGAAAAATAAATCTGCTGTTACAAACGACAACCCTTACGCTTCACTTTTGCGCTACGGCTTAATTCGCGAACGTTTTGCGTCCCTTGCAACAGATTCTCTTAGAGCAGAAATCTTAGAGCAGAGCGGCTACACAGTTCAAGTTCTTGAATTTATAGACATGGAGCACACGCCTAAAAACATTCTTATTCGTGCGGTTAAGAAAATTCTTAGCAATGAAAAAGTTACTTCTGAGCAGAAGAAGATTTCTGACTTGTCTAAAGAACGCTGCGGCAACTTGATGAAAAGTCTTGGGTGCACGCAGACTTTGAGCGAGATGATTTCTAAGTAAAATAATTAAGCGCTTCCTTTTTAGGAGGCGTTTTTTTATAATCAGAAAAATAGATTTTGCTTGACTGTACGTACAATGTATTTTATTATATACGTACAGAGGTGATATTTTATGGACTCAAAACTTACACTAAAAATGGACAGCACTGTAATAGGCTCAATAAAAGAATATGCTGCGAACAACGGAAAAAGCATTTCTAAAATTGTGGAAGATTTTTTTAGAAGCCTTACATCCCCTAAAAAACAAAACGATAATATTTCTCCTTTGGTCAAAGAGCTCAGTGGCATAATTTCAGAAAAAGATTTACAGAACTTAGATTACACTGACTATCTGGAGAAAAAGTATGAGTAGAATATTTGTTGATTCAGATGTCATTTTGGATTTGCTTTGTCAAAGGGAACCTCATTACGAATATTCAGCACAAGTTTTTACATTGAGCGACGAAGGTAAAGTAAATTTATACACAACGTCTCTTGTATTTGCAAATGTCTATTATATTTTAAGAAAAGTTTTGGGAATTGAAAAAGCAAAAGAATCACTTAGAAAACTCCGGCTTCTTGTCCGTGTAATTTCTGTTGACGAAAAGCAAGTTGATTTAGCACTAAATTCAAAGTTCTCTGATTTTGAAGATGCACTACAATATTTCACCGCTGTTAAAAATAAAATGGAAATGATTCTTACTCGCAATATTAAAGATTACAAAGAAAAAGATATTATTGTTCAAACTCCAGAGCAATTTATTAAATCCTTGAAAAAATAAATTTCTATTTTTTCAAAGGCTCAACAATTCTTTTAGAAAGCCCCGCACGAACTGCTTCCAAGTTGGTGTTTCCGTTTGAATCAAGCAAAGGAACCTCTCCAATGTCCAAGTCAAATGCACGCCGGCCAATATGCTCAATGTAATGAGCGTCAGAAGAAGTTGTCACTGGGTAAGCAGAAGGCAAAAGTTCAGGAGCTGCATCTGGCTTCACAAATTCAAGAGCGTCCCAGTCACCGTCTACAACACAACCAAGCTGGCTTGTCATGGAAAACGCAGGGCGGTCCACATGTGCTGGAATTACAATGCCGCCTAACTTGTGAACTTGTTTTGCAAGCTCGTCTAAAGAAACACTTGCGCTTGTTATTAAATATTTTTCAACTTCACCAACTATGTCATCATTTTCATCAACATAAACTTGGTCGCCTGTTTTATCTGGCTTGTTAATTACATTTGGCAGAAGGTCGTACCAACCAGCGCAAAAATCTAGGGCTGTCTTTTCATCTGCAAAAAGTGTTAAGACGTGAAGCTCTTCTGAAGTCTGTGCTTCCATTCCATACAGCGCCGCAATGTTATGCTTTTTACAGCAAGAAGCAAACGCTGGTGTGTCAAGCGAAGTGTTGTGGTCTGTAAGCGCCGCTAATTTAATATTTTTAGACACCAAAGTTTCAACAATTGTTTTTGGGGACATGAGCAAGTCCCCGCATGGAGAAAGGCATGAATGCATATGCAAGTCTGCGCGGATAATCATTTATTTTTTTCCGTTAAGTAGTGTATATAATTTTCCGCTAACTGTGTATTGATTTTCTTGAGTAGTGTAGACTGCAATTTTTTCTGAAGCAGCGGCTGAAATCATGTCGTCTGGAACGGGGCGGTCGTTGCAAATAATTATAGCAGGGCTTCCTTTTAAAGAGCCAACGGCCACTGTGTTTTTGTGAGCTTGGATTGTTACAAGAAGAGCATTGTCATCAGCGTTGGCTAAAACATCGCTTAGCAAGTCTGACGTGTACACAACTGTTACTTCTTTATCTTCGTACTCGCTTTGAATGCAGGTAAGCGCAAGTTCTTTTTCCATTTCTTTAAGAGTCATACAAACCTCTTTTTAATTTAGTTTTTCTAACCCTTAAAGTATATCATGGAATTTTAATTAGAGGACATATTTTTCTATAAAGTCGCCCACGCCGTCTTCTTCATTTGTCTTGTCTGTAACATAAGCCGCAACTTGCTGAATGTACTCAAGGCCGTTGCACATTGCAATTCCGTACTTTGCTAAACGGATCATGCTTTCATCATTCATGCTGTCGCCAAACGCCATTGTGTTTTCTTGCGGAATATTTAATTCTTTTGCTAAATGTAATAGAGCTTCGCCTTTGCCGCTGTTCGCAGGAAGCACTTCTAGAAAGTAAGGCTTGCTTGTAAAAATTACAGCCTTGTCGCCTAATTTTTCTTTAAGCTCTTTCTGCAATTTTAAAAGCACTTCTGGCTCTCCGGGAATTACAATTTTAGAAAATCCTTTTTGAATAAGAGTTGTAAAGTCCGGGACAATCTTCATGTTAAGTTTTGTAAGCTCAACGTCAAGACGTGCCCACTTGTTGTCCACAGGAGCATAAATTGTTGTGGCATCGTAAACCTGGCTGTGAAGGCCCATCTTTTCAGCTTCGTTGTACGCGCAAAGAATAATGTCAGAGTCTAAGATTTTGCTGTATATTCCAACGCGCTTATGCAAATCAAAAATGCCAGTGCCGTTGCCTGTGATTATATATCTTCCAGCTTGTGTTCCTGCAACATCTAGCCTTCTTACAAAAGGAAGTATTCCATTTTCTGTTCTGCCTGAGCAAATTGTTATGTATATTCCTTTAGCGGCGGCTTTTTGAATTGCGCTTACTGTCTTGTCGCCAATTGTAAGCTTATTGTTCAACAAGGTGTCGTCCAAGTCAAGCGCAATTATTTTTGCGGGAAGTTTTTCTTGCGGTGTTTTTTTCATCAGAGTTATCTTTCCAGCTTACGGTACGCTGTTTTGTGCGGACGGTCGGCATCTGCGCCAAGAGTTTTTCTTCTCCATTCAGAATAGTCTGACCAGTTGCCTTCAAACCACTGAACTTCGCTGTTGTTTTCAAATGCCAAAATATGAGTGCAGATTCTGTCCAGGAACCAGCGGTCGTGGCTTACTACAAGAACGCATCCTGCAAAAGAGTTTATGGCCTCTTCCAAAGCGCGTGTTGTTGAAACGTCCAAATCGTTTGTTGGTTCGTCGAGCAAAATTACATTGCCCGCTTCCTTGAACATCATGCCCATGTTGAGCCTGTTTTTTTCTCCGCCAGAAAGCACGCCAACTTTTTTACTTTGGTCTGGTCCGTTAAAGTTGAACCA
>JBAXYY010000158.1:0-5032 GCA_041670585.1 Treponema sp.
AAGAAGAAAACAATCGCGCAACAAAGTTTAATTCAATAAAAATATTTGAATATGCATAGAAATTTTGTCTAACAAAATTTTCATTTAGTAGAATATCCCTTAGAAAATCTCTTCAATACATGTTGAAAATTCCTCCATCAGAGTTTATACTGTTTTAATTACGCTTAATTTTTTTAAGTATGAGAAAATATTTTTTAAGAGGAATATATGAGCGAAACAAAATTGATGCTTGGTAACGAAGCCTTTGCACGTGGCGCATGGGAAGCTGGTGTAAAAGTTAGCGCGGCTTATCCGGGAACACCAAGTACAGAAATCAGCGAAAATCTTGTAAAGTATCCAGACGTTTATGCTGAATGGTCACCTAATGAAAAAGTTGCAATGGAAGTTGCAATTGGCGCTTCAATAAGCGGAGTGCGCTCTTTTGCGTGCATGAAACATGTTGGCGTAAATGTAGCAAGCGACCCTCTTTATTCCTTTAGCTACACTGGTGTTAACGGCGGCATGGTTTTAGTTGCTGCTGATGATCCAGGCTTGTACAGTTCACAGAATGAGCAGGACACAAGAATGGTTGCTCGTGCGGCGCATGTTCCTGTTCTTGAACCAAGCGACAGTCAGGAAGCAAAAGACTTTATTAAATATGCCTACGACCTTAGTGAAAAATATGACACTCCAGTAATTGTTCGTTCAACAACAAGGCTTTCTCATTCACAGGGAAATGTTGTTCTTGAAGAAAGAAAAGATGTTCCTGTAAAAGAGTATGAAAGAAACGCAGCAAAGTTTGTAATGATGCCTGGCAACGCAATCAAGCGCCATCTTTATGTAGAAGAGCGTGAAAAGAAAATGGCTGCTGAATGTGGAGAAGGCGTGCCGTTTAACAAAGTGGAAATGGGCGACACTTCAATCGGCTTCATCACTTGCGGAATTGCATATCAATATGTAAAAGAAGTTTTCCCTAACGCTTCTATATTAAAGCTTGGGCTTGTTAATCCTCTTCCAAAAAAATTTATTGAGGATTTTGCTTCTAAAGTAAAGAAACTTTATATTTTTGAAGAGCTTGAGCCTCTTATTGAAGAGCAGGTTAAGTCATGGGGAATAAAATGCATTGGTAAGGAAATATTTACAGTGCAGGGCGAATACAGTGCGAACCTTCTTCGTACAGCAGTTTTAAAACAAGACTTGCATTTGGAAGCGGCAGAAAAAGTTCCTGCTCGTCCACCAATTCTTTGTCCAGGCTGCCCACACCGTTCTGTTTTCTATACATTAAAACGTTTGCACATTCACGCGGCGGGCGACATTGGCTGCTACACTTTAGGCGCTGTTCCACCACTCAATGTTATAGACACAACAATCTGCATGGGCGCAAGTATTTCTACACTTCACGGAATGGAAAAAGCTCGTGGCAAGGACTATGTTAAAAATTGGGTTGCAGTAATTGGCGACAGCACATTTATGCACACAGGAATCAGCAGTCTAGAAAACATGGCGTACAATCAGGCGACTGGCACTGTAATTATTCTTGACAACAGAACAACAGGCATGACAGGTCATCAAGACCACGCTGCTACTGGAAAAACATTGCAGGGAAAAGAAGTTCCAGCAATTGATATTGTGGCAGTTTGCAAGGCGATGGGAATAAAAAAAGTTGCAGAAGTAAGTTCATTCGATTTGCCTAATTTGGAAAAGGTGATTAAAGAATACACTCAGGACGAAGAGCTTGGGGTAATCATTGCAAAATATCCATGCGCACTTTTGAAGGGACAGAAATTTATTTACAAAGCAAAAACTCTTTCTGACAAATGCAAAAAATGCGGCGCTTGTTTGCAGCCAGGATGCCCTGCTATTACAAAAAATGCAGATGGCACTGTTAGCGTTAACAGCACAATGTGCAACGGCTGCGGTCTTTGTGTACAGCTTTGCAAATTTGGCGCGTTAGAAAAGGTGGAGGCATAAAATGAAAGCTACAAAAAATATAATGATAGTTGGAGTAGGCGGTCAGGGAACTTTGCTTACAAGTAGAATCTTAGGTGCCTTAACAAGAAGCGCTGGCTACGATGTAAAACTTTCAGAAGTGCACGGCATGGCACAGCGCGGCGGCAGTGTAGTAACATTTGTTCGCTACGGTGAAAAAGTCGCGGAGCCAATTGTGGAAGAAGGCCAGGCTGATGTTCTAATTTCATTTGAAAGATTGGAAGCGTTACGTTATGCGCACTTCTTAAAGAAAGACGGCGTAATAGTTGTGAACGATGAGCGCATTGACCCAATGACAGTTGTAACAGGCGCTGCAACTTACCCTGAAGGAATTATTGAAGAGCTAAAAAAGAAGCACACAGTTTATTCAATTGATGCAATGAACGAGGCTTTAAAGTTAGGCTCTTCAAGATGCTTTAATGTAATAGTTTTGGGCATGGCCGCAAAGCATATGGATTTTTCAAAAGAAGAATGGCTTAAAGTTATAGAAACAACAGTTCCGCCAAAGACAATTGAAATGAACAAAAAAGCGTTTCTTTTAGGCTACGGGGAATAAATAAGGATAAAATAAAATGGCATATTGGAATCAGTCTAGAGAATGTATGAGCCGTGATGAACTTCGTCACTTGCAGGATATTCGTCTTGTAAAAGTTGTGAACGATGTTTACCACAATGTACCTTTCTACAGAAAAAGAATGCAGGAGCAGGGAATAGAGCCAGAAGATATTCATGGTGTTGATGATTTGCATCTTCTTCCTTTTACAACAAAAAATGATTTGCGCGACACATATCCGTTCGGGCTTTTTGCTCGCCCAATGTCTGAAATAGTTAGAGTTCATGCTTCTAGCGGTACAACAGGAAAAGCAACTGTAGTAGGCTACACAAGACATGACTTGAGCGTGTGGGCAGAATGTGTTGGACGTGCAATGACAAACGCGGGCTTTACAAACAAAGACATAATCCAAATTGCATACGGCTACGGGCTTTTTACAGGCGGTCTTGGCGCTCATTACGGTGCAGAAAATATTGGAGCAACAGTTGTTCCAATGTCTACAGGCAACACACAAAAGCTTATTACAATGATGATAGACTTTGGAGTAACAGGAATCTGCTGCACGCCTTCTTACTTAATGCACATTGCCGAAGAAATCACAGCGCAAAATTTAACTGGGCAAATAAAACTAAAGGCTGCTCTTTGCGGTGCTGAACCGTGGACAGAAAAAATGCGTGTTCAAATAGAAGACATGCTCCACATAAAAGCATACGACATCTACGGACTAAGTGAAGTTATGGGCCCTGGAGTTGCATGCGACTGCGAATATCACAAAGGGCTTCATGTTTACGAAGATCATTTTATTCCAGAAATTATAGACAAAGATACACTTGAACCTGTAGGGGAAGACACTGTTGGCGAACTAGTTTTTACAACTCTAACAAAAGAAGGCTTGCCTTTAATTCGCTATAGAACAAAAGACTTGACCAGCATAAGCTACAAGCCTTGTGAATGTGGCAGAACGCTTGCTCGCCTAAGCCGCTTTGTTGGAAGAAGCGACGACATGTTGATTATTCGCGGAGTAAATGTTTTCCCTTCACAAATAGAAAATGCGCTTCTACAAATGAGCGGAGTTACTCCACATTACTTGATGATAGTTGACAGAAAAGGCTCACTTGATAGTCTAGAAGTTCAAGTTGAAGTTACAGAAAGTTTGTTCAGTGATGAAATAAAAAAGCTTGAGGACTATACAGAAAAAGTTGCGCACAATATTCAGCAGGCAATTGGACTTGCTGTAAAAGTAAAATTAGTAGAGCCTAATACAATTGAGCGCAGCATGGGCAAAGCAAAGCACGTAATTGACAACCGCAAGTTGAACTAGCCAACAGGAGGAAATATGTTTGTAAAACAGTTAAGCGTTTTTGTAGAAAACAGAGCAGGCCGTCTTGATGAGGTTCTTGAAATTCTTACAAAAGAAAACATCAATATAATTTCATTAAGCCTTGCCGACACAAGCGACTACGGTTTGCTAAGAATGATTGTAAGTGATCCTGTAAAAGGCCAGAGCGCAATAAAAGCAAAAGGTTTCACTGCAATGTTGAACGACATCTTAGTTGTAAAACTTGCGCACCAAGTTGGTCAGCTGCAGAAAATCTTAGCGGTAATTTGCAAAGCCAACATCAACATAGAATATATGTACGCTCTTAGCACAGGCACAGACGACGCTTCAATCGCAATCAAATGTGATGATATGAAAAACGCAGAAAGTGTTCTTGCAAATGACAACCAAGTTAAGCTTATGTCTGATAAAGAAATTGCGGGGCTTTAATTTTTTGGAGGCAAATAATGATGTATCCATACATGACATTAGCCGATGGCACTGAAATAGTTCATTCTCAGATAATTGAAAAAGATGGCAAAAGTACAGTTCAAGTTCATTTTGAATGTCCAGTTGAAGGTGGTTTTAAATCAGCAAGATGTGAGCTTCCTGATTATAAATGGATGTTCAATGATGGATATTCAGAAAAGGAAATCGCTTTTTTTACAGAATTTCTTGAACACAATGCACACCTCATTTATAAATACGCTGCAAATGGAGGATTGAAATTTGCCTAGTCTATTTAAAATATTAGGTTATGCCGTTTACTTTTGGTCAAATGAAATTAACGAGCCAATTCATGTTCATGTTTCAAAAGGAGTTCCTTCAAGTAATTCAACAAAGATTTGGCTTACAAGAGACGGCGGTTGTGTTGTTGCAAATAACAATAGCCACATACCTTCTTCTGATTTAACAGAACTTCTTCAAATTATTTCTTCGCAATTTTTCTTTATATGCGCTTCGTGGAAAGAACATTTTACAACAGATACATTGCACTTCTTCTGCTGATGATTTTATCAACTAAGCTTGCTGTAAACTTTATCAACAAGCGATTTTATTTCTTCACATGACATTCCAATTGCTTTGCATGATTCAACATCTTTAGCAAGAATCTGCTCTGCGGCAAAAGAGCGCTTCTTGTTTATTTCATGGCTCTTCATTTCTTGAACATAAGTTCCACGTCCTGCCGCCGT
>JBAXYY010000159.1:0-4999 GCA_041670585.1 Treponema sp.
AGCAAAGCGCGGAAGCCTTTTTTCGGGACGAAGCCACGGCGAGAGGCATTCTTAATTAGCAATCTGTAACTATTTACACATTTTATAAATCAGTTTAATATGAATTAAACGACGGAGTTGGCATGTTTTTAAACTAATGCCGGCTCCGTTTTTTTTGTTATTTCTGGAGGTACAGAAAATGAAAAAAGCAACAACAGGCGTTGTAGCAGTTTTATGCGCAGCAAGCCTTTGTTTTTTAGCAGGATGCAGTAAGAAAACTGCTCAATCAAACGGTTCTACTTTAAATGCGATGATTGAAGTTGAAGTTGAAACACTTGACCCACAGACAGCAACAGACGGTACTTCTTTTGAAGTAATCGCTGACTTTACTGACGGCCTTAAACAGATGAACGCTGACGGTTCTACAGCAAACGCTCTTTGTTCAGAAGAAACAGTTTCTGAAGACGGCTTAACTTACACTTTTAAAATCCGTGATGACGCTAACTGGTCAAACGGCGAGCCTGTAACAGCAGACGATTTTGTTTTTGGATGGCAGCGTGCGGCAGATCCAAAACTTGCTTCTGAATACGCTTACATGCTTTCTGATATTGGTCAGATTAAAAATGCAGCGGCTGTAGAAGCGGGCACTCTTCCACTTGAAGAGCTTGGTGTTAAAGCATTGGACAGCAAAACATTGCAGGTTCAGCTAGAAGTTCCAGTTTCTTATTTTGACAAGATTCTTTACTTCCCAACATTCTATCCTGTAAACAAAGCATTCTTTGAAAAATGCGGCGACAAGTTTGCAACAAGCGCAGACACTGTTTTAAGCAACGGCGCATTTATTTTAACAGACTATCAGCCAGCAGCAGTTAGCTTTAAAATGATAAAGAATGAAAAATACTATGATGCTTCAAGAATTAAACTTTCTGGAATCAACTATCAGGTAATTAAAGACAGCCAGCAGGCTCTTTTAAGCTACCGTAACGGCGACCTTGACATAATCAAAGTAGCAGGCGACCAGGTTGATCAGATTAAAGACGATCCAGAATTCTTAAGCGTTGGCGCAGGCTACCTTTGGTTCATTTCTCCAATGATGGAAAAAGTTCCTGCATTGAAAAACTTGAATATGCGCAAAGCATTAACTTACGCTCTTGACCGTGAATCAATTGTAAGCCACGTTGTAAAAGACGGCTCTATGGCCTCTTACACAGCAGTTCCAAACGAATTTGCTTACAGCGACAAAGGCGAAGACTTTACTACAAAGCAGCTTGAATTCCCAGAACTTTGCAACTTTGACGCAGCAAAAGCTCTTGAATATTTCAACGCAGCAAAAGCTGAACTTAAACAGGACACTTTTACTTTTGAAATGATTGTTGATGATACAGAAATTCAGCAGAACGTTGCAGCAGTTATAAAAGAAGAAATTGAAAGCACACTTCCAGGACTTACAATCAACCTTAGAGTTGAGCCAAAGAAGCAGCGTGTTCAAGATATGCAGGACGGCACATTCGAGTTAGTTCTTACTCGTTGGGGTCCAGACTACGCAGATCCAATGACATATCTTGGAATGTGGATTACAGACAACGACAACAACTACGGTCTTTGGAGCAACAAAGATTACGATGACCTTATTGCAAAATGCACAACAGGCGAATATTGCCAGAAGCCAGATGAAAGATGGAGCGCTATGAAGGAAGCAGAAAAAATTGCACTTCAAGACGCAGTTATATTCCCACTTTATCAACAGGCAGACGCAACAATGGTTAAAGCAAATGTAAAAGGAATTGAATTCCATGCAGTTGCACTTAACCGTGTATTCAAAGACACTGTAAAAGAGTAACCTTTTTTAATAAACCAGAGGGATGCGTAACCACAGTCCTTCTGGTTTTCACTTTTATAACAACAACTGGATTTAATTTTGAACAAATATATTCTGAAAAGAATTCTAATTTCATTCTTCACTTTACTAGCCATAACATTAGTTCTTTTTATTTTACTGCAGCTAATGCCAGGCTCCCCTTTTAACGATGAAAAACTTTCTGACGACCAGCGCGCCGCCCTTTACACAAAATACGGCCTTGATAAACCCGTAGTCGTGCAGTTCTTTAAATACGTGGGAAATATGTTCCGCGGAGATTTTGGTGTAAGCTACAACATCAGCAAGAACACACCAATCAGCACACTTATTGCACAAAGGCTTCCTATCAGCATTAAGATAGGATTCCAGTCAGTTTTGCTTGGTGCAATAATTGGCCTTTTACTTGGCATACTAGCAGCAATTAAACACAACACAATTTGGGATTCAATATCAACTATAATTTCAGTACTTGGAGTTTCAATTCCAAGCTATGTTTTTGCATTGGCATTAAGCTATCAGTTTGGCTTTAAACTAAAATGGTTTCCAATGCTTTTTACAACTAACCATCCTTTCTCTTCAACTGTTCTTCCAAGCATTTCACTTTGTCTATTCACACTTGCTTCAATAGCTCGCTTTACAAGAACAGAAATGCTAGAGGCTTTAGACAGCGACTACATGCAGCTTGCAGAAAGCAAAGGTCTTTACGGCGCAAAACTAATTTGGAGCCACGCAATAAGAAACACTCTTATTCCAATCATCACAGTCCTAGCGCCACTTGTAGTTGACCTAATGACAGGCTCTCTTGTAGTAGAAAAAATATTTTCCATTCCGGGAGTTGGGCAGCTTTTAGTAACAGCAATTCAATCAAATGATTACAACGTTGTAATTTCGTTAAGCTTTATTTATTCAGCAATGTACATAGGCATTATGCTTGTTGTAGATATTCTTTACGGCATTATTGACCCAAGAATCAGGCTTTCGGAGGCAGTAAATGAATAAGCAAAAAATCACAACAGAAGAGCAAGTTATTCCAGCAAAGCCCGGCTATTTTGAAAATGACTTTCAATTAAAAACAGACACTTCCTCAACTCAAATAGATTCAAACTTCGCAAGCCTAGGTTATTGGAAGGAAGTAAGAATACGCTTCTTTCACAACAAGGCGGCTGTCTTTTCACTTATAGCTATTATTGTAATTGTCTTCTTTGCATTTGTTGGTCCAAAGATGACTCATTACACCTACTCGCAGCAAAATCTTCAGCAAAAAAATTACGCTCCAAGAATACCGGGCTTTGACAACGCGCATATTTTTAACGGCAAAGAAAAGCTTAAGACAACAACAGGCACAAAATCACTAAACTTATATCAGTCAAACGGTGACACTGACGTTTACTATTGGTTTGGCTCAGACACATTGGGCCGCGACATTTGGACACGCACATGGATGGGCACAAGAGTTTCTCTTTACATTTCCATAGTCGCAGTTTTAATAGACATGATTATTGGACTAAGCTACGGTTTAATTTCCGGCTACTTTGGCGGCAGAGTTGATTCAATAATGCAAAGGTTTTCTGAAATTGTAAACGGCATACCTCGCCTTGTAATAGTCACGCTTTTAATGCTTATTATGAAGCCTGGCATTGCAACAATAATTTTTGCCTTGATGATTACAGAATGGATTGGAATGAGCCGAATTGCACGAGCAGAAATGCTTAATTTAAAAGAGCGTGAATTTGTTTTAGCTTCAAGAACACTTGGCGCAAAAAACTTTTCTATAATCTTCCATGAAATTTTGCCTAACATAAACGGTCAAGTCATTACACAGACAATGTTCAGCATACCAACAGCAATCTTTACAGAAGCGTTCCTTTCTTTTGTAGGACTAGGCATTCCAGTTCCACAGTGCAGCCTTGGCTCTTTAATCAGCGATGCCTTTAACAGTTTTACAACTCACCCTTACCAGATTATTCCACCAATCTTAGTTCTTGCACTTCTTATGCTAAGCTTTAACATGCTTGCTGACGGACTAAGAGAAGCGCTTGATCCAAAATTCAAAGACCAGTAAGGCGGTACAAAATGAACAGCACAACTAATGAAAATAAAACTGATGATGTAATTCTTTCTGTAAAAGACCTCTCTATTTCTTTTAAAACAACTGCTGGAATTGTAAACGCAATACGCGGTGTTAATTTTGATTTACGACGTGGAGAAACAGTTGCAATTGTTGGAGAGTCTGGCTCTGGAAAATCTGTAACTACAAAAGCGGTTATGGGAATATTAGCAAAGAACGCAACAGTCAACAGCGGCACAATCACCTACCGCTCAATGAACAATGACAACTCTATTACAGAATATGACATTCTAAACATGCAGGAAAAAGAAGTCCGTAAGCAAATCAACGGTAAAAAAATAGCGATGATATTTCAAGACCCAATGACAAGCCTTGACCCAACAATGAACATTGGCAAGCAAATTGTAGAAGGCATGATGTATCATTACAAAACACCAAAAGCAGAAGCTTATAAAAAAGCCCTAAAGCTTTTGCACGAAGTAGGCATTACAGACGCAGAAAAAAGAATGAAGAATTACCCGCACCAACTTTCTGGCGGAATGAGGCAGAGGATTGTAATTGCAATAGCCCTTGCCTGCAACCCAGAGCTTCTAATTTGCGATGAGCCAACTACAGCACTTGATGTAACAATTCAAGCAAAGATTCTTGACCTAATAAAGACTATTCAAAAAGAGCGAAACCTTTCTGTAATTTTTATCACACATAACTTTGGAGTTGTAGCAAAAGTTGCAGATTACATAAACGTAATGTACGCAGGCAAGATTGTAGAAAAAGGCACTGCAAACGAAGTGTTCTTTGATCCACGACACCCTTACACTTGGGGCCTGCTTTCTGCAATGCCAGATTTGGAAACTTCAAACGACAGGCTCTACACAATTCCAGGCTCCCCGCCAAACTTACTGCATGAAGTAAAAGGCGACGCTTTTTCCCCAAGAAACATTTACGCGCTTAACATAGACGACCGTTTGGAACCGCCAATGTTTAAAATAACAGACACTCATTACGCCGCAACATGGCTCCTAGACTCGCGCGCACCAAAAGTAGAAATGCCAGTTGAATTAAAAAATAGAATTGCCGCTATGAAAAAGGAGGCG
>JBAXYY010000160.1:0-4763 GCA_041670585.1 Treponema sp.
TATTTTTTTCAAGAGAAGAAAGTTTTTCATAGCCACAAGAAGAAAGCGACATATAAAATCTATAAGCGTCAAAGTAATTTTTTTCTTCAAGTGCTTTTTTATATGAATCAGAAACTATTGCTTCCATTTTTGCAAGTTCATCAACTGTATTTTGATAAAAAGAAATTTTTAAGTCTGTATTATCAACAAGAAGTTTTGCGCGCCATAATGCTTTTACAGCTTCTGTTTCTGACAATGTTTCTATTCTTTTTATTTCAGTAGAGATTGCGTCATCCGCTGTGTAATCTAACGGAGTGTAAAGCGTAACAACCTGCTTTGTGCTTTCACAGCTTGTAAAAAACAAAGCAACGCTTGCGGCAATTGCAAATGAAATTTTTTTAAGATTTGTTTTTATTTTATTCATTTTTAATTGATTCTTTATCATTATTTTTTTGCACTTCCTCAAGATTTTGATTTTGAACAACACGCCCAAAATAGAATTCGGCAATTCTTACACACATCATGCAAGTGTCGCCGTCTGCTACTGTAATAGAAACACCTTGACTTGAGTTTTGGTTAAGCAATTCAATCGCTTTTTTTGCAAAATCAGAGCGCCCTTCTTTTCCAATCCAGTAGAAGTCATATTTTGAATCCTTTGTAACAGAAAGCTCTACATCATTTTCCTTAACTTTTTCTGGAACCCCATCTATGCTTGTTACAGTAACAAGATTTCTTTTTGCTGTTTCATAAAAAAGAGAATCTTCTACAAGCGGCTCTTTGTTTCCATCAGAGTCTGTTTCTTGAGAATAACGAACATACCTTATGTCCCACAAACCGTCACTGTCTGTGTCCCATGAAGAAATTTTTCCATTGCGCGGCAAGTACTCTTCTGTAAAATCAGGAATAGTGTCTGAGTTTCTGTCAATTTGAATCAGCCTTAAATAGAAGCCCGCGCCTGTAGCAGGAAGCCCGAACAAGTTTGTCATAACAGCACGCTCTTCTTCCATTGTATGCACTTCCATTGTGCCGTCTTTGTCAAAGCCGTAGAACTCTGTTGTTTCAAAAACGCCGTCGTTATCAGCGTCAACAATTCTCATTGAAGGAAATCCGTTTAAGAATTCTGCCTGCGCGTACATTTTGCTATTTTGAAAATACTGCGCGGTCTGAGCTTGTCCGTCCAAGATTGTGAATTTTATTTTTGCGTCACGTCTTTCTTTTGTAGGTATTTCATAACTAGACGCGGCTCCAATTAGCATTTCATCGTCAATGTCTTTTGAATCTGCAATTAGATTTGGATAAAAAAATTCAGAGCCTGTGTAATTTTTAATATTCTCATCAACCTCAATATTTACTGGCGACCAATTCAAAGTCTCCTGCACTAAATTAAATGTAAGAACACTTTCATTGTTCTCACCTTCAAAAATAACTTCATTTAAATAAGGGTAAGGCTCCCATTTTACAAAAAGATTATTGTTTGTAATTTGAGCATTGATTGGCACACCAAAATCACAAACAATTTTCCAGTCCTTTACTCCGTCCTGATTTTTATCATACACAACTGTGTCTGGTCTGCCACGATAATATTTAACATACATGTTGTCTATTCCGTCGCCGTCAGTGTCGCTTAAAATGACACCGCTGTAAGCTGTAAAATAAGTGTTTGCAAGTTCCTTCACAGGCTCGCTCTTAATTAGCGAAACAAAATCTTCTAGCATTTCGTATTCAATTGAGCCGTCCGCAAAAGATGTAAAATAATCAAACGCCGTTTCTTCGTCAATTAGATTTGCTTTTAAAGCTGCAGCAGCGTAAAGAGGGTGCTCGTAGCCTTTAGCAGAAAAAGATTTTAACATGCGAATTTTATCTTCTCCACGTGCAAAAAGAGAAGCATATATTTCAAGCAAAGTCTGATTCTCTGATGTTAAATTTGTGTACAGGCTGACTCTAGAAATAAAGTTTTGCGCAATTTTTCTTACAGTCTCATTTTCATCATCGGGATTTTCATATTTAAAAAACAAAAGAGGAAACCTAACATCGTTTGGATAAATTTTTCTCGCAGTGTCAATTTTCATTCTTGCGTCTGACAATGACTTTTCATCTTTCATTCTATAAAATGATTTTGTTCTAATAAATTCGGCATCAGCGGAATAAAGCATAGGCTTTGAATCAAGCACTCCAAGCACTTCAGAAAAACGTCCTGTGTCACAAAGAATATCGGCATATAAAATTCTAGCGCCGTCCCTGTTGTAGTCAACCCACTGCCCTTTTGTCAAAGATTTTGTAACAAGATCAAGCACTTTAGATTTAGTTTCACCAAGTGCATTTTCTGCAATTGCATACACGTACCACAAGTCTGAAATATTTTCATCATACGCTAATCCCAAAGACGACTGCGACACAACAGAGTTCCAGTCTTTTTTAGAAGCATAGTTTTTTGCAAGCTCAAGGCATCTTAGCGCCGTTTTTCTATTAGCAAGTGTTGCGCTGTCTAAAAGAATGTCGCCGGAGTTTACAGGTTCCAAAGAAAACATTGCGCCCGGATAAAAAATTGTTAGACAAAAAGCAAAACTAAATAAAACAGAAAATTTATTTTTCATAAGATGTTCCTTCCAAAAATTTATCATTCATTCTAATTTTTAACAATCCAATCTCTTTCTCCAAAGAGGCTTTTCCAAATGCAAATTATTTTCTGCTGTGAACTAAGCTCCTGAACAACAGGAACGTCATCAGCATTTTTACACCCTGCAAGTATTTTAGAAACGCTTCTCATAGAGCCGCTTGAATCTTTTATTTCATCACAAGGCTGCTTGCTTCTAATTGCAAATGGAAATTTCAAGCCATCCAACTGAATTGTTTTTTTTACTTTATTCTGATTTTCGCACTTAAAATTTTCTGCCGACAATTCTATTTTACAGTTTTGAATTTCACTTGCTTCAATAAGCCACGGACCTACTTTGTACATTCCAACTTGTTCCAGTATAACAAAAAAACCGCTCTCTGTCGCCTGCACAATTTTTTTTCGTATATAGAGTAATTCATTTTCTTCCACAAATTCAATGCCAGCAACACTTTCATTTATAACATTTTTGTCTTTAGAAAGACTGCAAACTTTTTCCACAAATATATAAGGCACTCTTTCTTCTGCCCCTACAATTTCTATTGCTCGGAACATTATTCTTCTTTGCACTGCGGTAAACAATTCAGAAAACTTTTTTTTATTAAAGCTTACTGATTTATTTTTCCCTGAATTTATTTTCCAGTCAATTTTAGAAATGCTTTCATCTGTTAAATAATTAATAGCCTTGTCATCGTCATAGCTTTTTTTAGAGACAGAAAGGACCGCCTTTTTCCAGCCAACCATTTTTTTATCAAGCAAAACCATTAGTTCATTGCGGATAAAATTTCTTGTGATTGATGAATCAAAATTAGTTTTGTCTGTTCTAAATTCTATATGCTGCGCTTTTAAATACTCTTCAATCATAGCGCGAGGCACGTTCAACAAAGGCCGTATAAATTTTTCCCTAGCAAATGGAATTCCACCAAGCGACTCAGCTCCAGCTCCTTTTAAGAATCTCATTACAACAGTTTCAATTTGGTCGTTCTGATTATGCGCCAAACTTAAAAATGAAATATTTTTTTCTGTAATAAACGTCTCAAATAAATCATATCTTGTAAAACGGGCCGCCTCTTCAACGCCCATACCTCGTTCTTTTGATAAAGAAATTATTTTTCCTCTAGCAACATCAAACCTTGTGCAATGAATATTTAAACTTTTACAATAAGACTCAACATAAAAAGCATCGCCTTCAGTTTCTTCAGAAGGACGCAAATTGTGATTAACAGTCACAACATACAAATTTTCTTTTGGAATAAAATGAGAAAGTGAAGTTAGAAGTGAAATTGAATCAGTGCCGCCGCTCACAGCGACACCAAAATTTTTCTGTGTAAGCTCTTCTTTTTTTACACCGCAGAAAATCATTCCTTTTTTAACAAGAGAATCAAATTCTTCTACAATATTTTTTGAATCACTTTTTGCCATTTATAAAAAAGCTTTTCCTCCACAACAAACAAGATGTCTTAATTCTACTCTATTTAGAAAAAAAAATCCCTCTGTAAAGTGAAGTACCTTATCAGGGGGATTTTATTTATAATTTATATTGTTAAATTATTTTTTTGCAGGTGCAACGTTTACAATTGGAAGTGTTGGGTTTGTTAAAACAGTAACTCCGGCACCGTGAACTAAGTCTTTTACAAGAATTTTTTCACCAATTTTTACATTAGAAACATCTACTGTTACAGAAGCAGGAAGATCTTTTGGAAGAGCTTTTAAAGTGATTTCAGGAATGTGTTTTACCAAGAAGCCGCCCTGAAGAACACCAGCTGCATTTCCAGAATAGTGAATCTTGTATTTTGCAGTAATTGCTTTTGTTCCACTAACTACATGGAAATCAGCATGAAGATTCTTGTCTGTAAGAATGTCATACTCAGTGTCCTGAATATAAGCCATGTTGTCCTGACCGTCAATTTTCAAATTGATAAGTGTTGTTGGTGTAATTGTGCGCCAAATTTTAGAAAATTCTGCTGCATCAATATCAAGCATAGTAGACTGGCCTTTTTCATTATAAGCGATTGCAGGAATGCGGCCTTCAGCACGAAGCTGTTTAGAAATGCGTTTGCCTGTTTCTTTGCGGGTTTTAGCATTGATTACGTATTGTTCCATAAAAGAACTCCTTTAGAAAATATTTATAAATCTATAAAACTGGGACGGCAGGATTCGAACCTACGGA
>JBAXYY010000161.1:0-4683 GCA_041670585.1 Treponema sp.
AAATGCCAAAAGGCGCACAGTATGATGGAATATTAAAAAACAAGAGTTAGACAATAAAATCATTAATCAGACAATGGAAACATTCACTGGTTTTATTGATGCAAAAGATCCTTACACAAACGGTCACTCTTTACGAGTTGCAGAGTATTCAAAAGAAATTGCAACACGCATGAAATTAAGTAATGATTATATTGAAAACTTATATTACATTTCGCTTTTGCATGACTGCGGAAAAATTGGTGTGCCTGATAATATTTTAAACAAGCCTGCAAAATTAACTGATGAAGAATATAAGCAAATTAAAGAGCATACAACAATTGGTTATTCCATTCTAAAAAATTTCACGGCCATTCCTAATTTAAAAGAAGGTGCACATTATCATCACGAACGTTATGACGGCAAAGGCTACCCTGAAGGCATTTCTGGTGAAAGCATTCCATTATGTGCAAGAATAATATGTGTTGCAGATTCTTACGACGCAATGAGTTCAACACGTTCATATAGAAAACATTTGTCAGAAGAAGAAACAATTCACGAGCTTGAAATCAACAATGGCAAGCAATTTGATCCAAAAATAATACCAGTTATTATTTCAATGATTACGGACGGATTTACAAAAAAGATTCAAAACAAAGTGCCTTACTTAAATAAATAAAACTCCAACTATTTTAAAAAACAACTTACGCTTAAATTTGACGATTAAATTATTTGCGTTATATTTTCTGTACATACATTTTTTGAGGAGTTTAAATGAAAGCACAGAAAATGAAATGGAACATTGTTTCCGCTATGGAATTTATCAATGACAGTATTTACAAGAAAAATTTTAAAGTAGATAAAAAAGAAAAATACAACAACTATATTGAAAAGCTCAATAATTATTTTGGAACAACTGAAATTCAAACGTGGTTCATTTGTTTCTTAGTCTATGATTATTTTGAAAACGGCGAAGAAGGCTGTAATTTTAGCAATTTTGCAAATTTTATGGACTGCAACGTTATGAAAATTGTAAAGTACACAAAATCTTTTAAAGAACTAATTGACAGAAAATTAATTTCAATCACTTCAATTCACAGACGCAGGGGATATTCTTTAGATGATGACGACTCTAATTCTTCAAGAAAAGTGTATATGATAACAAAAGATGTTGTGAACTCTATTGTAGAAAACAAAACTTTGCAAATAGAAATAGAAGAGGAAGAAAAAACAGACAATGTAAGTTTTGTAAACTTTGTTTCTGATAAAGTTGAATCAAGGCAGCAAAATGAAGTGCGTTCACTGCTAATGTTCAGACAGTTAAGTGATTATGAAGATGAAAACAGACAATTGGAAATGGTAAAGAAAACAAAACTTCTGCTCCCTGCTTTTCAAAACAGAGCGTTGTTCTATGACTTCTGCTCAGACTTCTTGTCAGGACACGACTCTAGCTTGAACACAACGCTTTCTGACTTCTTTGAAAATTCAAAATCGTTTACAGTGGCAAATCAATTCTTATCTAACTCGCATCCTCTATTAAAAAAAGAACTTGTTGAATTTGTAAAAAAAGGCTGCCTAAGCGATGCAACTCTCACACTTACAGAAAAAGGCAAAAATATTTTTCTTGGTGAAGATGCACATCTATTTGAAAAACAGCTTGATGACAAGCTTCTAATTCAACCAGAAAAAATCACTCCTGTAAAACTATATTACAGTACAGAAAATCAGCAGCAGCTCGATAAACTTCAAAATGCTTTAAGCGACAAACGTCTGCCAGAAATACAATCAAGGCTTAAAAAACAACGGCTTCCAGTTGGCGTTGCAGCTTTGCTTTACGGCGCTCCAGGAACAGGCAAAACAGAAAGCGTTCTTCAAATTGCAAAAGCAACCGGCAGACAAGTCCTTCATGTTGATATAAGCGACACAAAGTCATGCTGGTTTGGTGAAAGTGAAAAGATGATTAAAAAAGTTTTCACCAACTACAAGAATATGTGCGCATTGGCTTCAAAAAAATCTAACGGAAAAATACCTATACTTTTCTTTAACGAAGCGGACGCTGTTTTTGCAAAACGTAAAGACACAGAAAACTCAAATGTTGCTCAAACAGAAAACGCAATTCAGAACATTATCTTGGAAGAATTAGAAAATCTTTCTGGCATTTTAGTTGCAACAACAAACCTTGCAACAAACCTTGACCCAGCATTTGAAAGAAGATTCTTGTTTAAAATAAAATTTGAAAAGCCTTCTGCAGAAGCTAAGACAAAAATTTGGCAAACAAAACTGCCATGGCTTTCAAATAATAACGCTGAATATTTTGCTAAGAAATTTGATTTTAGCGGCGGTGAAATAAATAATATTGTAAGAAAAATTACAATGGACGAAGTAATTACAGGTGAACGGCCAGAGCTTCATGAAATAGAAGACTTGTGCAACAATGAAAAAATAGAAAAATCAAGTGAAAATAAAATTGGTTTTCTTAGATAATTTTTTAATTACACTTCAAACAAATTTTATCTAAGAATAATTTCAACAGGAAGCCTGTACACAATCTGCTGTGGAACTTTATTGTCAATTAGCTCATAAAGAACTTCCACAGCTTTTTTGCCCATATCTTCAAGAGGCTGTTTTGCTGTAATGATTGGAATATTTAAAAAGTCATATATTTGCGAATCATCGAATACTCCAAAAATTAAATGTTTTAAATCTTTACCAGACAATCTCATTGTCTTTAAAATATTTATTACAAAGTCACCGCCAGCTGTAATAAAAAATGCATCTATATCTTGATATTGTTCTATAAATTTAGCAGTATTCACCATTGCATCTTCTGCTCTATATGAAGTGTGCATAATTGCATTTGTTTTAAGGCCAGCATCTGACATTGCTTTTTGAAAGCCTTCAATACGTTCTTGAGTATATAAATATTCAGAAGGACCTGTTATGCAACCTATTTTTTTATACCCTCTGCTAATTATTTCATTTACAACTTTTTCAGCGCCTTGTTTTTCTTCAACATCAATACAATAATGCTCAAGAACAGGAGTCTGGCCTATGAACACAAAAGGAATACCGCTTGAAATAATTGCCATCATGCTTGCTTTGTCCAACTGCTCGGAGCCAATTATTAAACCGTCAACAGCCCTTCTTTGCACAAGCTTAATTAAAGATGCAAAAGGATTTTCTGAATCGCCAGAAGGTGTAATTACTAAAAGCGAAGAATCTTTAACATTTATTTCTGCTGCCACTGATGATAAAAGAACTGTCCAGAACGCGCCTGCAATTGAATAAGCCGCATCATGTGGTAATACAAAACCTATACAGCCAGTTTTATTTTGTGCAAGTGCACGTGCGGAAGCATTAGGTTCAAACTTCACTTCTTTAGCAAGTTTAAGAATCTGCTTTTTTTTTTCTTCGCTTACTCCTGACTGACCATTTAATGCTTTTGAAACTGTGCTTTTTGCAACATGCGCCATTTCAGCAAGTTCATTGATTGTAACTTTATTATTCATATTTTTCCTATAAAAAAAAAGTTCTACCAGAGCAGCAACTTCCGGTAGAACTAGCGTTCTTATTTTTAAATATAACAAAAAAACAGGAGTGTGTATATCATGAAAAAAAGAATTACAGCTTAATATCTAGACGGCAAGTAATGCTTCCAGGATCCAAAGTATTATCTGCGCCATTTGTTCCAATAATATCTTCCCTTGCATAACGTACATCAATTGAAAGACGAGCTACAGGATAGAATATTACACCAATTCTTGAATCAAGTTCATTTTTATCAGTAAGAATTCCTGTAGATTCATCTGTTCCTTGAATGTAGCGGCCAAATATATAAGGCTTTGTTTTAAGAGATTTTCTTTCTGAAATAGGAAGCTTTACTAAATAGTCAAGCTGTCCTGCTATAAACATAGCTCTGTCTTTGTCGTTTGCAGCTGTAAGGTTTGCATACTCAAATTCAAAGAAACCGCCTAAGTTTGGAATAAGAGACTGTTCAGTTCCGTCTTCAAAAGCAGAAAGAACTAAGTTCATTGTTCCAGTATTGCTCATGTTAAAACCAAGCGATGCGCCAATTGGGAACTCAAAATTCCAAATGTCCAACGTGTTGCAAGAAGCTTTGCAGTCTACACCACGCCAGTAATATGTAACACCAGCGCCAATTTCGTACTGCATAGAATCGCTTGAAGCGTTAGGCATATAGTTGAAGTCTACACCAAAATAAGGCTGAATTGTTTTTACATCATCAAGCATCAGATTGTACTTTGCAGAAAGGCCGCCGGCATAGTCATCTTTGCTTCCATAATTCATTGTGCCAAAAGCATCCACTTTAAGTAGGATATTTTCTATTGCGTTAATATTTGAAGTTATTTGGAAAACAGCCTGATTGTTTGTATTTTCTGTAGCGCAGTTACCTTCTTTAATATCACCAGAGGTACTTGATTCCCAAATGCCCGGAGTTCCAGCAGAAAGTGAAACATCAAATGTGTCAAAGCGCATACCTGTTGTTACAATGCCTGTTAAATCATAATCGCCAATTGTAAGTTGATTTCTTCCAGAAGAAATTCCATTGTAATTTAAAACGCCAACTATGTTTCTATCTGAACCTACACGTTTTGTATTTTTTAAACCATCAAACAAACTGTTCAAACTTGCGTTGTTAAAACCAATTACAGTTCCATTTTCATAGTCATAATTGTAAACATCCAT
>JBAXYY010000162.1:0-4663 GCA_041670585.1 Treponema sp.
AATATTTCTAAAAAGCAGAACGGCGCCTCTGTTCAAATTGACATTTCTATTTTGAAAAAAAATAATTCCTCTATTGAAAACTCAATAGCTTACGGCCTTTTATATGAAGATGATTTTGAAAAGCCCAACAAGCTAAAAAGTGAAATTTCAAAACGGCCGCTTGCTGCTGGCGACTGCACAAATCTTACAAAAAATAATTTTTCTCTTTCTTTATGCACTGGCTCATCTGCTGATGATAGATCAGTGGAAGGCTTTTTTGTTTATGGCAACTTTAAATTTGAAGTGAAGGGCGTTTCTTTTGAAGAAGTACGGATTGGCTGGGACAAGGAAAGCCTACTTTTTGCGTTCAGCTCTGGCGGTGGAAAAATTGACTGTAGCTTTACAAAGGCTGACTTTAGCTCTGCGATTAAAACTTTTCCAAACGCAATGACAAATGTAACTGTAACTCCAAAAATAGAAGTAACACTTTACGACTGCGCGGACATTGGAACTTATTCAAATCAGACCAAAGTTTATTTTTCTATAGGCGGTGAAAATATTTCAGTTCGCCGTTCTCCTAACCAAAACAAAGTTGTGCTGCAGTCAAGCGCATTTTCCAACGCATTCAAAGAGCTTGATTTTTCAAAAAGCAAAGAAGCAATTTCTTCTGTAATGCTTAAGTCTAACGACACGTCTCTTCTGCCAACAGAAGACGGTGAAGTGCTTGCTCCAATTCCAACAGACCTTGGGCTTATTTTAGACTGGCCGCAAAAAAACTGGCGCTGCCCGTCTTATGAGCTTTACTCTTGGAACATGTTTCCTTCTGTTTTGTTCTTTGACACTGCGAGCTATGAAATTCAAAATAAATTCTTTACTCGTCTTGCGTATTTTGTAGAGAAGGCTGGTTACAAAGGGACGTTAGTTGATGATGAATTTGTAGAGACAAAGCACGGCTACAATGCCCACGACTACCGCGACAAAGACTTGGCAGAATTTTTTACAGCGGCGTGCAAACAAAGGTTTTCACTTAACGAATATGAGATTCTGCTTAGAAAAATACTTATTCAAAATAAAATTATTGTTGAAAATTCAGACGGAACTTTTAGACAAGGAAGCGGCGCTATAGTTTCAATTTCAAGAGAGTCCCCAGACTATTTACGAAACACTTTTATTGCGCATGAAAGCTGGCACGGAATTTATTTTACAGATGAAGATTTTAGGAACACAGTTTCTGTAAGCTACCTTATGTTCGACGAGCCTTCGCTTGTTTTTTTAAAGACATTCTGGGCAACGCAAAACGGACTTGGCTATGATTTAACTGACGACTATCTTATGGAAAATGAGTTTATGGCATACTTAATGCAGCAGCCTGTTTCTAGGACAGAGCAGTACTTTCTTCAAGTTGCAGGGCGCGGCTCTGTGAATAAAAATGAGCCGGAGCTTGCAAAATATGTAAGAAATACAAAGGCACAGGCCTTTACAGACGCGGCGGCACTTTTAAACGATTACGCATTTACAAAGTGGGGCCTTGCCGCAGGAAGAGTTTCCTTAGTTAGTCGTTAGGTTTTTCTTCTGAAGGCATTAAATCAATATTGAATTTTTTTTCAGAAGCAATTGTTGTTGGCGGACCGTGGCCTGGCATTATAACGCAGTCTTCTGTTTCTGAAAGAATCTTGTTTTCTACATTTGTGCAAAGAAGCCTGTGGGAATACTGGCTGTTTGTGTCACCAATCATACCAGCCGAAATACAGTCACCTGTAAAAAAAACATTTCCAATTTTGTAGACCATGCTGTCTGCTGAATGTCCTGGAACAGAGATGTACTTTACGTCAAGCTCTGCAACTTTTATTGTGCCATCTCCTCGTAGTACTACAGTCTCATTTCCTGCGACTTCATAATCAGCGGCGTATATTTTTGGCGAGTAAATTTTTCGTAAAGTTGAAAGCCCGTGTATGTGATTTTCGTGGTTGTGGGTTACAAGAACGCCTGTGAGTTTATAACCGCCATTTTCTATTTGACTTATAATTTCATTTGTAATTTTTCCAGGGTCAATAATCAAAGCCTCCATTACAGAAGGCGAGTCGTTTACAACAACGTAGCAGTTTGTGAATTCTTCAAGGCAAAGGTGAAAGTATATTTTCATTTTGTAAGGTCCTCGTCTGTTATAGTGTCTATTTCGCTTACAAGACCGGCTGTGTTTCTGTCAAAAAGCGCTTCCCTTGTGTTTGAAAGCTTTAATGAAACGTTGTCCCTTGTTGAATTGTAGAAGATTGTCTTTTTTATGTTGCAGTTTCTAAAAGAAGTGTTCTGTAAGTTTGCGCGAATGAAACGGCTGTTGTAGCAGTCGCTGTCGTCAAAGCTGCACTCTACTGCGGTTGCTCCGTTGAAGTTGTTGTCAATTAAGTCGCTGCCTGTAAAAAGTGTCTGTGAAAAATTAGAGCCAGAAAATGATGTGTACTGAATATTGCTTTTTAGAAATGAGCAGTTTTCAAATGATGAAAAATCAAAAATGCACATTCTCATTCGTGTGTTGTCCGCATGGATATTGCTGAACGTGCAGTGCTGGAAGTTGCATCCATAGAATTTTTTGTTTGTAAAATCAGAGTCTGAAAATGAAATACCACAGGCTGTTAAGCCTACAATTTTGTCATGGTCTAAAATATATTTTTTTATTTTGGAAACATATTCATCTTTGTTTGCTAAATGCTCAAAGCAGAAGCCTTTGTCTTCAGTAATGTTTCCGTTTTCGTCAAATGAAGAAAGCGCCGTGTTGTTGCAATCCTTAGCGCTGCATATATTCATTAAATACATATTGCAATGTTACGCTATTGAAAGCGATTAGTCAAATGGATATTATAAAGGCATGTGTTGGAAATGTGGAAAAGAAATTACAATAGAAGAACCTATATCTTTTACAGCTGAATGTGATGTTTGCCATGCTGACCTTCACTGCTGCAAAAACTGTAAGTATTATGCGCCTGGCAGCCATTATGATTGCCACGAAACTATAGAAGAAATTGTTGTTGATAAGGAAGAGGCAAACTTCTGCGACAACTTTGAAGTAAAAAGAATATTTTCAAACAGCAACGGTGGAGCTTCTACAGACAAGGCCTCTGAAGCACGCAAGGCATTTGAAAATTTATTTGGGAACTGATGATGGTAGACTTTGCTTTTTTAGACAGCGGCACCGGCGGTATTCCGTACATGCTTTATTTGAAAAAAAAATATCCTGAATGCACTTGCGTTTACTTGGGTGACACAAAGAATTTTCCTTATGGAGAAAAAACTTCAGAAGAAGTTACTGAATGTGCGGCGGGTGCTGTTAAAAAAATAATTTCGAACTTCAACCCAAAGACAATTGTTGTGGCTTGCAACACAATAAGCGTCAGTGCCCTTGAAGAGCTTAGAAAGCTTTTTCCAAATGTGCCTTTTGTTGGAACTGTTCCTGCAATTAAGTATGCGGCTAAAGTTACAAAGAACAAGAACATTGGGCTTCTTGCCACAAACGCCACAGTGAACAACGCGTACACTTCAAAACTTATAAATGATTTTGCGTCTGACTGCAATGTTTATTCACGGGGAGACGCGGAGCTTGTTTCTTACATAGAGCACAATCTTTTTACTTGGAAAAAAGAAGAGCGGCTTAAGGCTGTAAGGCCAGCTGTTGATTTTTTTGCCTCAAAGAACTGCGACACAATTATTTTAGGCTGCACTCATTTTATTCATGTTGCAAATGATATTGCGGAGGAAGCAGGAAAGAATGTCAGCGTTGTAGACAGCAGGGAAGGTGTAATAAACCAGGCATTTAAAATAGAGTCGCATGTTAAAAAAACTTTTGAAGACAAAGCTGAAACTGTTAAGGATATGACTCTTTTTGTGACAGGATTTAAATCTTACTCCGATGAAAAGGTCTACGAAACTCTTTGCAAAAACTTCAATATACCGTGGGGGGGAGAAGTAAAAATACCTCCGTGTATTTTTACTTCTCTGTGAGAATTGCAGTGCAATTCTCACGACGGTAACAGCGCGCATCCATGCGCTTGCAATAGTACAATATAGCAATGGCCGTGTATTTTTACTTCTCTGTGAGAATTTATTTTACAATCGAGAGGCAATTTCGTCTATGAATTCCCAGCTGTTCACTGTTTTCTTTGCGGCAGGGGAAGCAAGACGTGACAAATCGCCTGTCATAATTCCGTCTTCTATTGCTGACAATGTTGCCTTTTCTAGCTTGTGGGCAAAATCAGAAAGCTCTGGTGTGCCGTCAAGCTCTGCGCGTTTTGCCAAAGCTCCTGTCCATGCAAAAATAAGCGCCACTGGATTTGTGGAAGTTTTTTCTCCCTTCAAATAGCGGTAGTAGTGCTTCTGTACTGTTCCGTGGCTTGCTTCATATTCAAACTGTCCGCCTGGGCAAACTAAAACTGATGTCATCATTGCAAGGCTTCCGCACGCAGATGCGATCATGTCGCTCATAACATCGCCGTCGTAGTTTTTGCACGCCCACAACATTCCGCCTTCGCTTCTCATTATTCTTGCTACAGCGTCGTCAATCAATGTGTAAAAATATGTAATGCCGGCTTTTTCAAATTTATCCTTGAAGTCTTTTTCAAAAACAGTCTGGAATATTTCCTTGAACCTGCCGTCGTAAGTTTTGCTTATTGTGTCTTTTGCGCCAAACCATACG
>JBAXYY010000163.1:0-4657 GCA_041670585.1 Treponema sp.
GATGTTCATGGAAGAAAGGACATCAACGTTTTCAAAGGTGTTGTTGAAGAGCCTGTCTACACAGGATTCCAGTCTAAGTTCTATGTTCGCCTTGAGAACGGCACAATTGTTAAAGTTTTCAAGCAGCATACAAATTATCTTGACGACGGACCAGAGATTTCTTGGAAAGACCAAGTTTATGTTTCATGGTCTGCGGAAGACGGCTACATAGTTGAGGACATAAACAAATGAAAAAAGATAAATCAGAAAAATCAGAAAGACCACCCGCTGCCCAAAGCAAGCAGCTTAAATACGCGTCAATGGCGTTAAGTGCAAAGTACAAGCAGAAGAACCCAGGAGGCTTTTACGCATGGCCAATGGGACTGTGGTTTACAATTTTCTTCATTGTACCGCTTGCAATAATTGTGGCGTACAGCTTTATGAAGCGCGATGTCTACGGCGGAGTAATCCACCAGTTTTCATTAAGCGCATACAAGCAAATGTTCACACCTGCATACGGAATGATTTTCCTTCGCACCTTGTGGATTTCTTTAATTTCAACAATAGTTACAATAGCAATTTCGCTTCCTTGCGGATATGCAATGGCAAGAAGCAAACATCAGACTTTATTTCTAATTTTAATCATTGTGCCTTTCTGGACAAACAGCCTTATTAGGATTTTTGCATGGATGAACATCTTGGGCGACAACGGCCTCATAAACCAAGCTTTTGCTGGAATTGCAAATCTTTGGAACAAGATTATCGGCAACAGTGGCTACGTTTATTCACCAAAGAAATTTATGTACACCCAGGGAACTGTAATCTTAGTTAGCATTTACATGTACCTTCCATACGCAATTCTTCCAATATTCACAGCTGTTGACAGGTTTGACTTTAGCTTGCTTGAAGCTGCCCGTGACTTGGGAGCAACAAAGCCGCAGTCAATGTTCAAGATTTTAATTCCTGGAATTAAGAGCGGCTTGGTGAGCGCAATAATCTTTACATTCATTCCAATCTTTGGCGCGTACACAGTGCCTCTTCTTGTTGGCGGAAAAGACAGCTACATGCTTGGAAACATAATTGTTGACCAGGTTCAAAAAGTAAGAAACTGGCCACTTGCAGCAGCGTTCAGCATGGTGCTAACAGTTGTAAGCACTGCCGGCGTTATGTGGATGCTTATGAGCAACAAGAATGAAGCAACACTTAAAAAAGTCTCTACAAAAGAAGACACATCAGCATCTAATGTTTCAACTGATTCTTCAGAAGGCGCAAAATGAAAAGCAATCCGTTTTTAGTTTTTAAACATAATAAAAGAGTTTCTGAGCCAGCAAAACATGCAAAGCGTTCTTGGAAAAAGAGGAACACTCCGTTCAGCCTTTCTAAGACTGTGCTTATTCTTACACTTCTTTTTCTTTTTGTTCCTCTATTTGTAATTATTGCATATTCTTTTAACAGCTCTAAGGACACTTCTTTTACTGGATTTTCAATGATTTGGTACAAGAAGCTTTTCTTTGACTCTACCCCGCTTTGGACTTCACTTTTTAACAGCCTGTTCATTGCGATTACTGCTTCACTTGTGGCGACTATTCTTGGAACACTTGCCGCAATTGGTGTAAGCTGGTACAAATTCGCGGGAAAGACTTACATTCAGACAATCAGCTTTTTGCCAATGGTTCTGCCGGAAGTAATTATGGGCGTTTCTATGCTCATTTTCTTTAGCGGAATAAAACTGCCGCTTGGACTTTTCACAATCTTTGCGGCTCATACAACGTTCTGCCTGCCGTTTGTGTTTTTAATGGTAAGCGCTCGCATTGACGAATTTGACTATTCAATTATAGAAGCAAGCCACGACTTGGGCGCAAATGAAGTTCAGACTTTGTTCAGGGTAATCATACCTGCAATAATGCCTGGAATTATGTCTGGCTTTATGATGAGCATTACAATGTCTCTTGAAGACTACGTAATCACTTCATTGGTAAGCGGACCTGGAAGCACAACGCTGCCACTTTACGTCTACTCAATGATCCGCTTTGGAGTAAGCCCTGTAATCAACTCGCTTTCTTGCATTATGATTTTAGCTACTTGTCTTCTTGCATTCTTTTTAAGGAAAGGTCTTAAAGGTTTTGCCGCTGCTAAATGATAACGGCACAATTTTTCTCTAGGAGGATACTTGGATGAAAAAAAGTATCATCAAATGTGTGCTTGCTGTAACAATGGTGGTTTCAGCAATTATGGGTCTAGCTTCATGCTCTAAAAAAGATGATGGCAAGACATTGTATCTTTACAACTGGACATATTACACTCCAGAGGACGTTCTCAAACAGTTTGAGACAGAGTTTGGTGTAACTGTAAAAGTTGACAACTACGCTTCTAACGAAGAGATGTATGCGAAGTTAAAGGCCGGCGCTAAAGGATACGACATTGTATTCCCTTCACAGGACTATGCTTCAATTATGATCAAGCAGGGAATGTTGCGCGAACTTGACCAGAGTAAGATGACTAACAAAAAGTACATAAATCCAATTGTGCTTCAGAAGGCAACTTACGACCCAGACATGAAGTACTGCATGCCATACTACTTTGGAGCAGCTGGTGTCGCGGTTAACAAGACAAAAGTAACAAACTATGAAAAATCATGGAACATATTTGCTAGAAAAGATTTGGCAGGACATATGAGCATGATGGACGATATGCGTGAAGTTATTGGCGACGCTTTGGCTTACAAAGGCTTTGACGTTAACTCTCTTGACGATTCACAGCTTGCAATTGCAAAAGATGTTGTAATGAATGAATGGAAGCCTAACCTTGTTAAATTTGACGCAGAGGGCTTTGGAAAATCATTCGCTTCTGGTGACTTCTGGGTTTGCCAAGGTTACGCTGAAGTTGTGTTTGGCGAAGTTCCACAGGAAAAATGGGCTGACACAATTGACTTCTTTATTCCACCGGAGGGCGGCCCTTCTTACTTGGACAGCATGTGCATCTTAAAAGACGCGCCACACTACGAGCTTGCAAATGAATTCATCAACTTCATTCAAAGGCCAGAAGTTTATGCTAAGTTCCTTGACTACTTCAACTTCCCTTGCTTTGTAAACACAGAGGCTGCAAACTATACAAAGGCAACTCCAATGTACAAGGCAGAAGAGATGAACGCTTGCGAACTTAAGGAAGACATTGGCGAAGGACTGGACAAATACAACACTATTTGGCAGGACATCCGCTTTACTGACTAAATTAAGAGCATCTTAAAAAACTAAGGCACATTGCGTTTACAACAGTGTGCTTTTTTTGAACAAATGAAAAGAGTTTACCAGTTTGATTCAACCTGTAAAAAAGAGTTTATTTACCCACTAAGTATAAGGCAATCGGTTTTCTTGACTTAATTTTTATTATAATGATATAATTAATTACATAAAATTAATTCATCGTTAAAAGTTGATAAATAAAATGCTAGATAATGATAATTTTAAAAACGTTTTAGATAATATTTCCACTGCAACTCTTGTGGCAAAGCCTTTGTACAATAGTAAAAACATGGTTTCTGATTTTACTATTGAGTATATAAATCGCTCATTCATTACAAAAACAGATAATCATATTACATGTGGCATTTTGTTTTCATCATTCAAAGACAAGCTTTCTTCTGAAGTGGCATGGGTTTCAATGGCGGAAGAAACACAAGTTTCTGAAAAGCCAATAGAGACCACATTTTATTCAATGCTGTTAAATTGCTGGCTTAGGCTTGTTATGAATTCAGTTCCAGGCGGATTAATTGCAGTTACAATCACAGACATGAGCGTAGACAAAGAGCATGAGCAACAATTGCGCCGTCAGAACCTTAGGCTTGCGTCTTTAACAGATGAGCTTAGCTTGAGCCGTTCTAATCTTAGAAACAAACTTGACAGCATAGAAACGCTTAATCAGCAGCTTCAGTTTTCGGCCTACCACGACACAATGACTAACCTTTACAACAGGGCTTGGTTCAACACTTGCCTTGATGAGTCAATAAACGAGGCCTCTCACAACAACACAAAGTTTGGTGTTCTTCTTTTAGATATTGATGATATGAAAAACATTAACGACTCGCGCGGGCATAATGCTGGTGACGATTTAATTAGACAAACGGCAACAATTTTAAGAAAGTTTGAAAGAGACTCAATAACTCCATTTAGATTTGGAGGTGATGAATTTCTAGTTCTTGCTAAAAACATTCAGACACGCGACAGCATGACAACTATAGGCGACGCTTTGCTTGAAGCGTTCAACAGTGAAGGAATAAAAATTTCTGTAGGAATTGCAATCTTCCCTGATGACACTTGTCAAGCAGAAGAGCTTATGAAATTTGCAGACATGGCAATGTTTGACGTAAAGCGCAATGGGAAAAATAACATTTCTTTCTTCCACCAGATAATGCAGGAAAAATTCCTTAACAAAATGAACATAGAAAATAAGCTGTCAAAGGCTCTTGCTGACAACAGTTTTCAGCTTTACTTTCAGCCGCAGTTTGATGTGCAGACAAACAGCTTGCGTGGCTTTGAAGCATTGCTTAGGTGGCATGACGATTCAATTGGCTGGATAAGTCCTGAGCAGTTCATTCCACTTGCGGAAGAGTCTAAGATAGTTATTCCACTTGGCAACTGGGTTTTGGACACTGCGCTTGCTACCCTTCACAAATGGGAAA
>JBAXYY010000164.1:0-4609 GCA_041670585.1 Treponema sp.
TACAAGTGTTCTTTCTAAATATGGAAGAATTGGCTGGGTTTATAGCGAAAGTATTTTTACCTTTCCTGATGCTGTTAAAGTTCTTCTTCTTATTTGTATTTTCATAACGCTGTTCCTTGTTGTATTTATGCTGTTTAATTTAAAGCATGACGACATGGTTGTTATTCGAGACAGAATTAGAAAATTCCAACTTGCGCTTGTTACTGAATACGTAGATAGAAAAGACAATACTGACTGGAACAAAGTTTCTTCTGAAATATCTCTTCGTAAAAATGATGTTACAAATGAAATAAAGAAGAGCCTTGGACGGCGTGGCAAAAAGCATGAGAAAGAATTAGATTCTCTTTTGGACACCAGCTGGAATGAAATTATTTCTGCTCTTGGTGGAAATAAAACCGCTGCAATTTCTAGCAGAACATCAGCTTCAAACGAAGAAAACACTGCTCAAATAAAAGCAATGCTTGAGGATATTCTTTCTAAAGGCAATATCACTGTAAATGCAATTCAAGCGCCTGCCGCAAAAGTGTCCGCAACAAAAGCATCTGTTGCAAAAAAATCAACTTCTGTAGAAGTGTCTGACGCAGAGCCTGTAGAGGAGCTTGAAGAAGTGCCAGAAGCAGAGCCTGTAGAAGAAGCGCAGCCAGTAGAAGAAGTGCCAGACGCAGAGCCTGTAGAGGAACTTGAAGAAGTGCCGGAAGCAGAGCCTGTAGAAGATGTGCAGCCAGTAGAAGAAGCGCCAGACGCAGAGCCTGTAGAGGAACTTGAAGAAGTGCCGGAAGCAGAATCTTTAGAAGATGTGCAGCCAGTAGAAGAAGCGCAGCCAGTAGAAGAAGCGCCAGACGCAGAGCCTGCAGAGGAACTTGAAGAAGCACCGGAAGCAGAGCCTTTTGAAAATGATGATGAAAATCAAGAAGATAAATCTGATGCTGTTGCCAAACCTGGAACTGTTGTGGAAGCAGCTCCTTTAGTAGAAGTAAGACCTGAACCAGAGAAAATAAAAACAGAACCTGTTGCAATTACAACATTTGTAAATGATTCTGACAATGTGAAAGTTGATGATGATGTATTTGTAGAAACAATGGAATTTGGTGAGCCTCCAACAAGAAAAGAAACTCTAGATGAACAAAAAGAAAACTTACCTCTTAATTTCTCTGTATATTCACCAGACTTCTCAACGCTAGATTTAAAAAAGAGCATAAGCAAAGAAAATGAAAAAGCAGAATCTTCTACGGTAGAAGATGTGGAAGCGCCTTCTGCTGAGCAAAACCTAACAGAAGAATTAGAAGTAGAACACAACGCCGACGAACAAAAAACAAAAGAAGAGCCGCCTAAAGCAAAAAAAATTACAGAAAATGTAGACACTTCTGAATTTGGAATGCAGTCAGTAACAGAAAACGACTCTGCTGAACTTGATAAAGAATTCAAAGAAAACTTAAAGTTTCACAATGGAACAGAACCTAAAAAAGAAAATGCTAAAGACCTAGAAGATTCAGAAGAAAAAGAGTCTGCTTCAGAAGACTTCTTCTCTGAACTGTTGCCAGGATTTTCTGAACTGGATGAAAATGTCAAGCCTGAACCTACAGAGCAAAACACAACAGAAAATGTGGAAGTAAAACACACCGCATCTGAACAGAACAAAAAAGAAGTGAACTCCACAGCAAAAACAGTTACGGAAGATGTAGACACTTCTGAATTTGGCGTGCAGTCAGTAACAGAAAACGACTCTGCTGAACTTGATAAAGAATTCAAAGAAAACTTAAAGTTTGACAATGGAACAGAGCCTAAAAAAGAAAATGCTAAAGGCATAGAAGATTCAGAAGAAAAAGAGTCTGCTTCAGAAGACTTCTTCTCTGAACTGCTGCCAGAATTTTCTGAACTGGACGAAGAGAAAAAAACACAAATCCATAATGAAAATGAAAACACTCAAATTGCACAAAATAAAAAGTCCGGCTTGTTGAACCTTGTGTCTTATTCAAAAAACAAAAAGAAAAAAGGACTTTTAAAAGCAGCTGAAGATTTTGAAAAAGAAGAAAGCAAAAGTGTTCAAGAAGTTGAAATTTTAAAGTCACCAGACGCTTCTCCATTCTCTTTTATTAAATTTGGAAAACAAGACTTGGCACCGGAAGAGCTTCAGTCAGAAAAGGATGCAATTATTCAAAATGATGGTGTTTTTGAAATTTCAAATAATTTAGAAATTGGTAATGTTAAACAAGATCCTGTATTTAAAAAACTTGTAGAATCTGTATTAAAATAAAAGAATGTCACTAACGCTGAAGTTTTAGAAGCTTCCAAAATAATTATTTTTCTGGCTGCAGCCCTTGTACAATATATTCAGTTGGCACAGGTGAAATTATTCCGCCAGCCTTTACATTAGCCCAAGTAACATCAGCTTCTGCGCAAACAGTGCCGTCTTCTTTTCTTATAGTTTGATGAAATGTTCCGCTTGCTTTTCCAAGTTTTGTGGGTTCAACATCTATAAACAATTTGTCGTCAAGAAAAGCTGAGCTTTTATAGTGAATGTCTATATGTGTTACATAAAGATAGTAGCCTTTTGCAACAAGACCATTGTAGTCAAATTTTATTTGATGCAAGTATTCCATTCTGCCGTATTCAAGATAGTTTAGATAAACGGCATTGTTCACATGTTTGTAGCTGTCACATTCGTAAGAGCGCACTGTTAGTTCTGATGTGTATTTCATTGGTTGTCTTCTTCTTTCTCTAAAATGAAATTTTGCAACAATGATACAAAGTAATAAATTTTTTTATAGATTGAGATCATTGTATTTTTTAAATTATTATCAGCATATTTCTCAAGTTCTTTCCAGTTAATAATCAAATCATTTTTAGGCTGTTTAACATAATCCTCAAGAAGTGCCTTTAAATTTTTTGCGTAAATAATTAAATCTTTTTGAGAAGATAAAATCATGTTTTTTGCATTTTTATTTACGTCATTTAATATTGTATGAATAATATTCGAAGCTTCTCTGTCTCGTTCAGCTCTTGGCAAATGCGTTTTTAGTTTTAAGCCGGTGTCAACATCTTCTGCCATTGAGTCGTCAAAAGATGAAATATTGTTTGAAACAACAAGCAAATCATTATAAGCATTGCTCATTTGTGAAGACAGTTCTGGCGCAACCCACTTGCCTCTGATTAAAATTAAATCAGAAAGAGTTCTAAGATCTTTTTTTACATACTCAATTAAAAAGGATTTTAAATAACTTAGTGGGGCTGCATAAATATAGGAGCCTAAGTTTTTATTTTCAAATTGCGAAGAGGCGGTTTCATTGTAATTTTTTAACGAAGGAACATGCTCGTCCCCAAAAACCTGTAATAGAAGATTGTCAACTTTAGAAGATGTCTGCTGGTCTTTTACTTTTTTTACAGAATCTTTTATTTGTTTTTCAAGTTGTGAAATATAGTTGTCAACAATATGCTCTGAGACTGCATTTACATTTTGAGTGTAAGTAGGGTCTTCTGTAATGAGTTGTATCATCATTTCAAGAGTATGATTTTCTTTTAAAAGACTGACTCTGTTTAGTGTTTTTTTCCAAGCTGAAATGTTAACAAGATCTGTGCCTTTAATGGATTTTAAAAGTTGAAACATGTTTGACCAGTCGTCATTGAATGGAAGAGCCCATGCAACATCAATGAAATTTTTTAAGTCATCAACAACGTAAGAACCAATTATAGACTGAAAGTTTGGAGGCGTGCCAAAATATCTTTCTTTCATTCTGCTGTCAAATTTTTTTAATAGAAAGTAAAAATCAAAAGTGCAGAAATTTTTAAATGCAGTAAGCTGTGTGTAAACTTTATCAATTTTTTCTGCAAGACCGGAATCAAAAATAGAAACAACATAGTCTAAGTTTTTGTTCATCTTTTCTTCAATTTCTTTTATTGGGGTAGACTGTGCCATTGTCTCTATATTTGCATCTGTCATTTCCTCAAGAACAGCACGCTGCTTGTCTGTAAGCATTGAATCTAATACAACATTCTTCATTGAGTTTGCAGTTGTAGTTTGAAACATTGTTTGAGCTGGAGAAATAACTTTGTAAATTTCATAGAAAAACTTTGCCATTGACGGCTCTGCTTCATGAGAACTTGCTTTGTAAAAATGAAATTTAGATTTAGAAAGACTTTTTGCAATTGACTTTAACAACCGTTTTTTGCTAATTTCAGGATCATTTCCGCTAAAAAGAGAGGAAAATAATTTTTGAAAGAAGCCTAATTCTTTTGCCATACATTTACTATACGAAATTATCTTAATACTGTCAAATATTGAAATAATCAGTTAAAGAAAATAAGTTTTTTATGCATTGAAAATTAAATAGTTTTGGAAATTTATCAAAAGTTATTTTAAACATAATTATGCCGGAGCAGGGACTTTGGCACAAAAAAATTCTGCACACACACAATAGCAGGTGAGTATTGTGTGCCCGAATGGGTAAGCGCGGTAATACTGCAACGAAGTTTCAAGCAAGCCTTTTTTGGGACGAATACACGGCGGAAGGCATTCTTGATTTAAAAAAGATAAATAATACTATAATTAAATAAAAAGGGCTTTTAATTTTTGTTTGCAGCTTACTATTTTTTTTAATTAGAAAATGTTATA
>JBAXYY010000165.1:0-4587 GCA_041670585.1 Treponema sp.
GAAGACAGAAGATGAAATGAGAAAGCTCTTCCCTTCATGCCCTGACGCTATAGACAACACAATTAAAGTTGCAAACATGTGCAATTTGACTATTCCGCAGTACAAGACGCAGCAGTTAAAAGAGTGCCTGCCTGTCTACCAAATACCAAAGGAATATGTTTCTCAGGACGCGTTTGTTCTTCACCTTGTTGAAACCGGACTTCGCAAAAGGTACAAGGTTATTACAAAAGAAATTATTGACCGCGCGGTGTACGAGCTTGGCATTATTTTTAAGATGGGCTTTAGCGGCTACTTCCTGATTGTTTGGGAATTCATAAACTGGTCTAAGGAACATGACATTCCTATTGGCCCAGGACGTGGTTCAGGCGCTGGCTCTCTTGTAGCGTATGCAATGACAATTACAGACATTGACCCGTTCAGGTTCAAGTTGATTTTTGAGCGCTTCTTAAATCCAGAGCGTGTTTCCATGCCTGACTTTGACGTTGACATGGACTTCGAATTTAGGCAGAGGATAATTCAGCACACAAGGGATTTGTACGGCGACCCACAGGTTGGGCATATTATTACATTTGGCACTCTAAAGCCAAAGCAGGTAATTGCTGATGTTGGACGTGTTCTGGAGATTCCGCTTAGTGAAACAAATATGCTTAAAAAATTTATTCCAGACAATCCAAAGGCTAAACTTAAGGACGCATTCACTCCGCCAGACGCAGACCACTCTGACAACGGGCAGCTTATTCCTTACAGGGACGACCCTAAGTACAAGGAGCTTTTTGACCTTTGCTTTAAGCTGGAAAATGTCAACCGCAACACAGGACTTCACGCAAGCGGCATGGTTATTGGCAAAACAGAGCTTCCTTACTGGGCGCCTGTATTTAAAGACGCAAAGACTGGCAAAGTTGGCGTTCAGTACACAATGGACATTATTGAGCCGTGCGGCCTTGTAAAAATGGACTACTTGGGCTTAAAGACACTTTCCTTAATACGTTACGCGGAAGATATTATCAACAAGCATAGAAAAGAAGGCGAGCCAAAGTTCAGCGCGGAGCAAGTAAGCGAAACTGATGACAAAACATTTGACCTTTTCTGCCGTGGAGACACAGTGGCGGTTTTCCAGTTCGAGTCCCCAGGTATGCAGAAGATTTTGCGCCAGGCACAGCCTCGTAAAATAGAAGACATTGTCGCTTTGAACGCGCTTTATCGTCCAGGCCCAATGGACTACATTCCTAAGTTTATTGAAGGTAAGCTCCACCCAGAAACTGTAACCTACCCTGACCCATGTTTGGAAGGCATTCTTTCTGAAACATACGGTGTTATGGTTTACCAGGAACAGGTTATGCAAGTTGCCCAGAAGATAGCTGGCTTCTCATTAGGCGGCGCTGACATGCTGCGACGTGCCATGGGAAAGAAAAAGCTAGACGTTCTTATGGCCAAGAAAAAGGAATTTGAAGATGGCGCTGTAAAAAGTGGATTCACAAAGGAACACGCAGATGAAATCTTTGACATAATGATTCCTTTTGCAGGGTACGGATTCAACAAGTCGCACGCTGCGGCATACAGTGTTGTTGCATACAGAACAGCATGGCTAAAGGCAAACAAGCCCGCTGAATTCATGGCAGCTAACTTAACAAATGAAATAACCTCCACAGACAAGCTTCCTGTTTATATAGAGGAAGCAAGAAAAATGGGCATACCTGTAGACCCACCAGATGTCAACCGCTCGGATGAAATATTTGATGTTGTTGACGGCAGAATTGTCTTTGGTCTTAAAGGCATAAAGGGCATGGGCGAAAGCGCGGCAGAAGCAATTGTTCAAGAAAGAGAAAAAAACGGCCCTTACAAGTCATTCATGGATTTCTTGGACAGAATTGATTTAAAGTCTGTGAACAAAAAAGCGTTTGAAGTTTTAATAAAGACAGGCGGATTTGACAAGCTTGGAAAAAACAGGGCCACACTTATTGCGAACTACGAAAAGGCAATTGAATATGAAGAAAGCAAAAGAACAGGCGGCGAATACGGACAAGTAAGCTTGTTTGAAGATGCCGGTGAAAAAGAATTTGCCGACTACAAGTTTGAAGAAGTTGAAGAAATGCCACAAATGGAACTCTTGAATATGGAAAAAGAGCTGATTGGCTGTTTTGTAAGCGGCCACCCTTTGGACAAATACAGAAAAACAATAGAGAACTGTGTAACTTGCACAAGCGAAAATATTGAAAAATGCGCGGCTTCTTCAAAAGCAGAAAAAGAATCTCTTAAAGAAAGCGGAGGAAGCTACTGGGCAATGAAAGACGCTGGAACTTCATACATTGCTCTTGGAATGCTTCAGAACATACACACAATTGTCACAAAAAAAGGCATGCAAATGTCATTTGCAAAACTTACAGACTTCCACGGGCAAATTGATTTAACTTTCTTCCCTAAGACATGGGAATCTTTAAAAGGAAAGCTCCAGCCAGACGGAATCTATGCGTTCAAGGGAAAAGTGGACGGCTCCCGTGACACTCCAAGCCTTTTAGTTGACTCGCTTGAAGATATTGAATCATTAAAGGCGCACTCAATTTCAAGCGTTCATGTTCAGCTAAAGGCCGGCCTTGACGCAAAAGAAATTAACAGTTTAAAGGATATTTTATTTGGCGTTCAGGGCAATTGTTATGTATATTTTCATATAAAGGAAAACGGAAAAACTTACATTGTAAAGGCAAACACGCAAATGACCGTTCCTTCATCAAATGAATTTGTGCAGGTTTTAAAAGACAAGCCTGTTGTGGAAGACGTTTGGTGCGAATAATTTAGGACATATTTGACAACCCACTTTCAGTAACTTTTCAAATATGCCTACGAGTTTTAAGTCGCATTAATAGCGCGACTTAGAACATCGTATTTTTAAAGTTGCCTCTAAAAGCTGAAGTTTTTAGAGGCTCAATTTACAGTCAGAGGTAAGCAAATGAACTCAGTCGTTTCAACAATATTCAGGGTGCTTTCAGCGCTTGTTTCAATCTACACGCTCTTATGCTTTATAAGAATAATTCTCACTTGGATTCCAGGACTTTCTTATACCAAATTCGGGCAATTTTTAGCAAAAGTTTGCGACCCTTACTTGAATTTGTTCAGAAAAATCAGATGGCTCATTATAGGCAGCTTTGACTTCAGCCCCGCAGTAGGTCTTTGTATTCTTGGAGCGGTCTCCACCCTTTTTGCAAATTTCAGCCATACGGGCAAATTTTCATTAGGTTCTGTCCTAAGCATGGTTCTTTCACTTGTTTGGTCAATTTTCTCTTCTCTTATTGTATTTTTCATCATACTTCTTTTAATCAGATGGATAATGATTTTAGTAAGCAAAAAAAACTACAGCGGGCCTATCTTTGACCAGATTGACCGTTCAATTTCGCCATTCGTTTATAAAATTGCAAGCACATTCAACAAGTCACAGAACATGTCCTACAAAACAGCGCTAATACTTTCTGCAGTTATACTTGTTCTAATTCTGATTGCAAGCTCACTTATTATAAACTTTTTAGCAAGCCTTTTAGCTTCACTTCCTTTCTAATCTATAATAAAATGGCTATGTAAGTATAAAATGAATCCTGTCATTCCGACCGAAGTGGAGGAATCTCTTTATTCAAAAGGACCTATGCGTACAAAGAGATTGCCACGTCGCTTCGTTCCTCGCAATGACACTTTGCTAATTACTTAATGCAAGAAGGTGAAAAGTAAAAATGAGGCTTTCGGAAATCAACAATTCAGTTGAAACTCTTGGAGGAATAGGGCCGGCAACTACAAAACAGTTCGCACGGCTCAACATATTCACCATTTCTGATTTGCTCCAGACTTTTCCTAGAAGCTATGACGACAGGACTAAAACTGTTACCTTAAATAAGTACGCAGCGGGCCTTGGCAAAGTGCACACAATCTGCAAAGTAACATCACACGCTTGGTTTGGCTACGGCAGAATGAAGACGCTTAAACTTGCAATAACAGACGGCACTGCAAACGCTTGGCTTATTGCGTTCAACAGGCCGTTCTTGGAAAAAGCGTTGCCAGAAGGCAGCATTGTCGCAGTTACTGGTGATTTTTCTGTTCGCTACAATGAGCTTCAGTCTTCTTCTTTTGAAGCGGAACGTATTTCTTACGACGGAGAGCTTTCTGAATACAAAGATGCTGCAATTTCCAATAGCGGTGTAATTCCAGTCTACCCTTTAACAGAAGGGCTTTCCCAGAAGAATTTTCACAAGGCAATCTCACTTGCGTTAAAGCAATACGGCAAGGCAATTGACGACGAACTGCCAGCAACTATTATTCAAGAGCGGCATCTGCTTAAAAAATCACAGGCGCTTTTTTTTATACACGAGCCAAAATCACTTTCTGAAACAACAGACGCACGCCGCACTTTTATTTACGAAGAGCTTTACAACTTTGAGTACACAATGGCGCTAAGGACATTTGAGCACAGAGGCTCACTTCCTACAGTAACGCAGGCCGCAGTTTTTGACACGCCACTTCAGAACGACGCAAAACTTTCTTCATCGGCACAAACATCTGCTCTGCAGCCACAAGCCACTGTTGGTCAAACAAATGCCTCTTCTGCAC
>JBAXYY010000166.1:0-4492 GCA_041670585.1 Treponema sp.
CGACGGCAACAGGGCCTATGAATATTGCAAAGCAGCCCTTCCTGCAGCTTACAATGACAAGGCAGAAATCCGTCAGAGCGAGCCTTATGTACAAGGACAGACAACATACTCAATCTTCAGCCCGCGAGCTGGCAACACAAGAACATCTTGGTTAAGCGGAGCCGCAACTTGGTCTTACTACAGCTTAACACAGTACATATTGGGAATACGCCCACAGTACGAAGGCATGATGATTGACCCATGTGTGCCAGACAGCTGGGACGGCTTTAAAGTTCAGCGCCGCTTCCGTGGAAAGAAGCTTAACATTGAAGTAAAGAATCTTTCACACGTATGCAAGGGCATTGCGGAACTTTCACTCAACGGTGAAAAGCTAACTGGCAACGTAATTCCAGCAGACAAGCTCAAGGACGAAAACACAATTGTCGCAGTAATGGGCAAAGTGCAAAACGGCAAAGAATACGCAGAGCGTGTTTAATGCAAAGTTTGATTTAAACTGATATAATACAGCGGATTGTTGCAACAACAGTCCGCTGTTTTTTTTACAACAGCACGCAAATTCACAAGGAACAAAATGACAGAAATAGAAATAAAAGCGCACGTAGAAGACAGGGCCGCACTGGAGCAAAAGCTAAGCTCATTTGCAAAATACGAAGGCAGCGTAATTCGTGACGACACCTACTACAAAAAAGACGGCATAAGCATAAGAATTAGAAAAGAAACAACTGAGCAAAAGTCAGACTACCTTCTTACTTACAAACGCAAGGAGCAGCGCACAGACAGCACAGGCACAACAATAGAAGTGAACGATGAAAAGGAATGCTCAATTTCCACGCCAGAGCCGCTGGTCGCATTTCTAGAGGACACTGGCTACACCATAAGTTTAAAAAAGCACAAGGAAGTAAAGGACTGGTGCCTTGACCTGTCAGATGTTCTAAAAAGACATTCCTTGCAAAGCATAAAAAGTTTTTCCTACAAAGCAACATTCGAGCTATGCAAAGTGCCGCCACTTGGTGATTTTCTAGAAATAGAAATACTTTCTCCAACAGCAGAAGAAAACATTGTGAACGCATTACACAAAGAACTGGAAGAATTGTTGCAAAAAGCCGGCATTCCAAAAAGCAAAGTGGAAAAGAAATACTACAGCGAGCTAATGGCCGAGCTTAACAAGTAAAAACTAAATAAAATTAAAAATTCTCCTCTCTTAAGAAACGCTAAAGTTTATAGAAATTCATGCCGATATTTAAAGAGTAAAAAAATATTTTTTCAAGGAGAAGTATTATGTTCAATAGAAAAGCATACAAAGACATTGCAAAAAAACAATTGAAAGGCAGAATGACAACACCAGTTCTTGCAACATTATTTTCATTTGCAATTATAGCAATTTTTGGACTGCCAAACACCATTCCGGCATTTAAAAACCTTGCTTCAAGTTTTACAAATCCAGGAAACTTTTTCACATTCAATCATTTTGAAAACGGAAATTCCTTTTCACAGAACTTCTCATATTCAGCTCCACAAAGCGGCACAAATGTAAGTTTTCTTTTTACCGTAATAAGCATGTGCTTAGAAGGCGTGCTTACAATGGCCGCATGTTATCTTTTTATAATCCTCTCCCACACAACTTCAAAGCAGACTTTTGGAACTTACATAAAAGGCTATAGCTTCTGGCTAAAAGGATTTCTTGGAATGCTATGGTACTCTCTATGGGTATTTCTTTGGACACTTCTTTTTATAGTTCCAGGAATTGTTAAATCATTTGCCTACTCACAAATGTTCTTTATCTTGGCGGAGTATCCAAACATTGGCGTTAGAAAAGCAATGCAAATAAGCAAGACAATGACAAAAGGTAACAAGGGAGACTTGTTCGTAATGTGTCTAAGCTTTATTGGCTGGGAAATACTTGCAGGCCTTACATTAGAAATAGGTGCACTTTGGTTAAAACCGTACGAGGCAATGTCATTTACAAACGCATACCACGCTATGAAGGCTCACGCTATTCAGGCTGGCGACTTAACAGAAGAAGATTTCATAAACAAATAAAAGAGGAACTTTATGGCAAAAAATAATAAAAGCGGACTTGTTGTTTTTATAATAGTGATTGCGCTTGCAGTAATTTCAGCAGCGCTTGGCATTGTAAAAAGCGTTTACCCAAAACAAAACAGCAGCACTCCGTACACAAACAGCAACAGCGGAAACTATAATTCAAAAAACATTTTATTTCCTTTATTCAATCAGAAAAGTACAAATGAATTTCCAAAGACAAAAGGCCTTTATGTGGCAAAGCTTTTTATAAACGGCACCATTGAACAGGCAAATGCAACTTACAACCAGAAGTGGCTTTTGGACACAGTCAGCATTTTAAAAAATGACAACAACAATTTAGGCATTATACTTTACATAGATTCACCAGGCGGCGGAGTTTACGAATCTGACGAAGCGTACCTTGCGCTTAAAGACTACAAAACCTCAGGCAAGCCAGTCTACGCGTACATGGGCTCTCTTGCGGCAAGCGGAGGCTACTACATTGCATGTTCTGCTGATAAGATTTACGCCAACAGAAACACGCTCACCGGAAGCATTGGCGTTATTGCAGGCGGCTCAATGGACTTAACAGGCTTAATGGAAGGTCTTGGAATAAAATACACAACAATCCACGCTGGAAAAAACAAGAACATGGGAAACTACAACGAGCCACTTACAGACGAGCAAAGGCAGATTTACCAAGGCATAGCTGATGAGTGCTATGAACAGTTCACTTCAATTGTAGCATCAAGTAGAAAAATGAAACTGGAAGATGTTGTAAAACTTGCGGACGGCAGAATCTACACAGCAAAGCAGGCGCAGTTAAACGGCCTAATTGATTACATTGGAACATGGGACGATGCTGTTATCAATATAAAAAATTCAAAGAAATTTGATAATAACGATTTTGAAATTGTGGAATTCAACTACGAGCAAAAGCAAAATTTCTACAGCTACTTTATGGGAGCCGTAAAATCACTTAAAAAGACGGCCTCTGTTAACAGCACAATCCAGCAGGAAGTTCTTGAGCTTCTTTCACCAAAGACACCCTACCCTGCTTATTTTTACGACAGTGGCAGATAATTAACGGCATCTCTAAAAGCTACAGTTTTTAGAGGCTCCCTTAAAAATAAAAACTAAAGCACTTTTTTAATAACATCAACTAGTTCTGGAAAATTGATTGGCTTATTAAAGAAGTGCGAAACTCCCAAATCAAGGCACTTCTTTTCCAAATCGTCATCCTGCAAAGCTGTTACAACAATAACGGCAGGCTTTCCAAACACTTCGCTTTCTTTTATACGGCGGCACAAATCAATCCCCTCTATTCCCGGCAAATCCAAATCTAGAATAACACACTTTGGCCTTTTTTCTGTCATCTGGCTGCCTGCGTCAAAACCGTCAAATGCCTGGTATATTTGAATAGCGTCAAACTTTCTTTCTATAAATTTAGCCATAACAGTATTAAAACCAGTGTCATCGTCAACAATTAAAATGCTGCGGCTGGCAATGTTTTCTTTTTTAGAGCATTGCTCAACAAGTTCAGAAGGTATTCTCATGTTGCGGCTCATCATAAATTCTGCTAAGTCATCTGGATAAACACGGAACTGTCCGCCTGGAGTTTTAAAAGCCTTTAAATAGCTGCTGCGAATCCAGTTAATTGCGGTCTGATTTACAACTCCGCAAATGTTCGCAACTTCAAGTGCAGAATATACTTTTGGTTTTATTTTAGTTTTTGCCATTGAATTCACCTTCTATTTATAGTAACACACTTTTTATATAAACTCTAGACATGAAATAAAAAACCTTTTGTTTATTATGCTGTCATTCCGACTAAAACGGAGGAATCTCTTTTTAAAAAACGAAGCCAGTTAATTAACTATTGTTTTTATTTCATTCATTGTGAAGCCTTTGTTTCTTAAACTTTGCTCTATTTTTTCAGGCTTCACTTTTTGCCTAACTAGCTTTTCATACGCTTCTTTACATAAATCAATTTCATGGTGGCTAGTGAAAAAATCATCAAGGGCTGCTTTAGAAATACTTCTGTCAATTCCACGTGATGATAATTCTGAAGTAAGTTTTATCCTTCCTTCAGCATGGTCAATTGCCCTGCTTCTAAGCCAAACTTCCGCAAACCTTGAATCGTCCAAGTAATGAACTTCTTCCAAGTAATCCAAGGCCTCTTTTATATTTGATTTATCTATACCCTTATGAACAAGCTTTTGTGTCAATAAAAAACGGCATTGCTCCGCGCGGGCAAGATATGTCATTGCAGCAGCCTCTGCGCTAAATGTCAAAGCGGCGCTCAAAATGTCAGCATACTCTTCTTCTGAAAATTCATTCTGTTTTGAAACGTTGCCATCTTCGCATTCTAAAAAAGAATTGCTGTTTTTCAAAATTGAATCAAATCGATTTTCTTTAACAAGTTTGAGGTATCTTGTCCGCAAAAAAAAGGCAGACCCTGACTCCGAAG
>JBAXYY010000167.1:0-4454 GCA_041670585.1 Treponema sp.
GCTTTTATTCCATAGGCATCTGCCAGTTTAACCCAGTCCGGCCCAAAGTCAAGTGTTGTCTGGCTAAAACGTTTGCCGTAGAATAAATTCTGCCACTGACGTACATTGCCTAAAACTCCGTTGTCAACAATTACAATGATTATTGGAAGTCCGTAGTGCTCGATTGTCGCAAGCTCGTTGCAGTTCATTCTAAAAGAGCCGTCGCCCGCAATTGCAACAACGTGTCTTTTGGGGTAGGCAATTTGGCAGCCAATAGCGGCGCCTGTTCCAAAGCCCATTGTGCCAAGTCCGCCAGATGTTATGAATGTACGTGGCTTCTTAAATGGATAGAACTGGGCTGTCCACATTTGGTGCTGGCCTACTTCAGTTGTGATTATTGTGTCGTCGCCGCACACTTTGTTAATGCACTCGCAAATAAATTTTGGACTTACAGTGCCTTTTCTTACACGTGAATAGTCAGCGGGAATCTCTTTTTTCCATTCGTTCACCTGTGAAATCCATTCAGGGCGCTTCTTTGCTAAAATAAACGGCATTAGCCTTGAAAGAGTTTCCTTTACGTCACCAACCAAAGCCCCGCAAGTAGGTATGTTCTTGTTTATTTCCGCTGGGTCAATATCAATTTGGAAAACCTTGCTGTTCTGGGCAAACCTTTGAGGGTCTGATGTAACACGGTCGCTGAACCTTGCGCCTATTGCAATAACAAGGTCGCTGTCTGTAACCGCCATGTTGCTTGCCTTTGTTCCGTGCATTCCAACCATGCCTGTGCTTAACGGATGATTTGTCGGGAACGCTGAACGCGCCATAAGGCTTTCTGAAACAGGAATGTCTGACCTTTCTGCAAATGACTTTAGCTCTTCGCTGGCGTTGCTTATTACAACACCGCCGCCTGCGTAAATTACAGGGCGCTCGCTAGAGTTAATAAGACGTGCCGCTTCTTTTATTTCTTCATCAGAAGGCTCCGCTGTTTTTAACACGCGCTTTAAGCTCATGCTGCTCTGCTCAATTTCCTTAAGCTCTTCCTTTTCACTTTTCATTGGCTCAAAGTCAACTTCTGCAGCAGTTACTTCCTTTGGAATATCAATTAGCACAGGTCCTGGACGGCCGCTCTTTGCAATAACAAAAGCCTCTCTTATTACGGAAGCAAGCTCCTTTACATCGCGCACCATAAAGTTGTGCTTTGTGATTGGCATAGTTACGCCTGTGATGTCTATTTCCTGAAAGCTGTCTTTTCCTAAAAGAGGAGTTGTTACGTTGCATGTGATTGCCACAATTGGAGACGAGTCCATGTAAGCTGTCGCAATTCCTGTTACAAGGTTTGTTGCGCCCGGACCGCTTGTTGCAAATACAACGCCCACTTTTCCTGTAGCACGCGCATAGCCGTCTGCCGCATGTGACGCGCCTTGTTCGTGTGCCGTAAGAATATGTGTGATTCTGTCCTGATTCCTATAAAGCTCGTCGTAAATATTTAAGATTGCACCGCCCGGATAGCCGAATATTGTATCTACGCCTTGCTCCACAAGACATTCCACCACTACTCTAGAACCTGATATTTTCATTTTAAAATTTTAACCCCTCATTTAAAAAATACGTCCTGTATTTTTCAAATATCAAGAATTGTCCTTGTAGTTTAATTGTATGCGGCAATTCTTGACTTAATTAGAACGCACCTCCATGTGCTTCCTTTTTATTTCATAACCCTATTCTAAGATTGCGCCTTTGTCCGCTGAAGAAACAAGCTTTGCGTAACGGGCAAGGTAGCCTGTTGTAATGTTTGGCTTGCGTGGCTTCCATGCAGCCTTTCTAGCGGCAAGCTCGTCGTCTGTAACGTCAAGCGAAATCTTATATGCGTTAATGTCCAATGTTATTTTGTCGCCTTCGTGAACCAAGGCAATTGGTCCGCCAACAGCAGCTTCTGGTGAGCAGTGCCCCAAGGAAGCGCCGCGTGTTGCTCCGCTAAAGCGTCCGTCAGTAATAAGAGCGACCTTTTTGTCCAGCCCCTGTCCTGCAAGAGCCGCTGTTACTGCAAGCATTTCCCTCATTCCAGGCCCGCCTTTTGGCCCTTCGTAGCGAATCACTACAACATCTCCTGCGTGAATGTTCCTCTCTTGAACAGCCTTCATTGCCTCCTCCTCGCTGTCAAAAACACGCGCCGGCCCTGTGTACTTCATAAGCTCTTTTGCACAAGCAGAACGCTTAACAACAGTGCCGTTTGGAGCAAGGTTGCCAAACAGTATAGCAATGCCGCCATTGTCTGAATAAGGATTATCAATTGGGCGTAAGATTTCTGGGTTTCTATTTACAGCGCCCTTTATGTTCTGAGCAATTGTGTGACCAGTTGTTGTAATCATTGAAGTCTTAATAAGCTTTTTCTTAGCAAGCTCGGCCAAAACTGCCTGAACTCCGCCCGCATCGTTAAGCTCGCACATAAAAGTGTGGCCTGCTGGAGCCAAGTGGCAAAGGTTTGGTGTATGTTCAGAAATATCGTTAATGTCGTGAAGGTCAATGTCAACTCCGGCCTCATGAGCAATTGCCGGCACATGGAGAATTGTGTTGCTAGAGCAGCCAAGCGCCATGTCGGCTGTAAGAGCGTTTCTAAATGAATCTTTTGTCATCATCTGACGGGCGGTGATTCCTTTTTCATACATTTCCATTACCTGCATACCGGCATGTTTTGCAAGCGCAATACGGGCGCCAGTAACTGCAGGAATTGTGCCGTTTCCAGGAAGCCCCAGACCCAAAACTTCTGTAAGACAGTTCATACTGTTAGCAGTGAACATGCCGGAACAAGCGCCGCAACCTGGGCAAGCGCTATGCTCAAGCTCTTTAAGCTGTTCTTCGTTGATTTTACCAACAGCAAGCCCGCCCACAGCCTCGAACATATCTGTAAGAGAAAGATTCTTGTCAGAGTAAGGGTTGGAAGAGTCGTGTCCAGGCAAGTGTCCTGGCATCATAGGTCCGCCAGAGCAGAACACTGTTGGAAGGTCAAGACGGGCCGCCGCCATAAGCATGCCTGGCACAATCTTGTCGCAGTTTGGAACCATAACAAGCGCGTCAAACTGGTGCGCCTTAGCCATGCACTCAATTGAGTCAGCAATAAGCTCGCGTGTTACAAGAGAATACTTCATGCCTTCGTGGCCCATTGCAATGCCGTCGCAAACACCGATTGAAGGGAATTCTATTGGAGTACCGCCAGCCATGCGAACGCCAGCCTTTACAGCCTCAGCAATTCTGTCCAGCTCAATATGTCCAGGAATAATTTCATTTTTAGCGCAACAAACGCCTACCAAAGGACGAGAAAGCTCTTCGTCAGTGTACCCCATAGCATAAAACAATGAACGATGAGGAGCACGCGCGGCCCCTTTTACAGCATTATCACTTCTCTTTTTCATACGACACCTCGCACAAAATAATTTAACATAAGAAATTGTTTCAAAACCAAATTACAGTTTTTTCTATAAACTAAGAACGCAGGAGGCAATAGACTGGGTGCCACTCTCGACCTGTTCAGCCCGCCTTTACCGCGAGAGCCGTGGAGGGTCCAAGTCTATTGACTCCTGAGTTAGTACTTGAAATAAAAGAATTTGTTTGTGTGTTTTTGAAACAATCTTTTATGTTATTAGCGTATACTAACTTTAAATGGTGAATAAGTCAATAAAATTCTTTAATATTTGTAAAGAAACTTTAGTATATGTTTAGTTTGAAGCAACTTATATTTTCCAAACCGCTGTTCCGGCACTTGCTACGCGCGGTCCTTCGGACTTTTGCATAAATGCAAAATGCCTACATAGCGGGCTAGTTTTCTTCTTTAATAACACTTGACGTTAATAACTAACAGTGTTATTATTTTACATGATCAAGTCATTTAGAAACAAAAACACAGAAAAGATTTGGAACAGGCAGTTTACAAAAGCAATTCCAAATGAATTGTTTAGAAAGGCTAGGATAAAACTTGAAATGATAGATGCAGCAAATCATTTAGAAATCTTACGCATACCGCCGGCAAATCATCTTGAGCAACTAAATGGCAACAGAGAAGGACAATACAGCATACGTATAAATGACGCATGGAGAATTTGCTTTATTTGGAAAGACGGGAACGCTTATGACGTTGAAATTGTTCAATATCATTCAAACTAAAAGAGGTAAAATATGAAAGACATGTTAAATCCAATTCCAGCTGGAGAAATATTAAATGAAGAGTTTTTAATTCCAATGCAGATAACGCCTTATAGAATTGCAAAAGAGATTAACGTTTCTGCAACTGCCATTGGTGAAATAATACATGGAAAACGTGGTATTTCAAGTGAAGTGGCTTTAAAACTTGGAAAATACTTAGGAACAGGGGCAGACTTTTGGATAAACCTTCAGAAGCGCTATGAGCTTGACTGCGCAAAAGATAAACTTGCTGATGAAATAGAAAAAATCGTTCCGTTTAAAATTGCCTGATTTTATTA
>JBAXYY010000168.1:0-4338 GCA_041670585.1 Treponema sp.
GTGACATAAAGACTAGCGCATTGCTTCAATACTTGCAGAATGGAAAATCTTCAAACAGACTTACAGAAAAGCTAAACGAACTTGTATATGAAGCAAAGAAAAATCAGAAGTGGAGGAAGGAATACATGACATTGGAAATGATGAAAACTGAAAAACTGTATGAAGGTATAAAGCGTGGAATTGCACTCGGTCGTGAAGAAGGTCGTGAAGAAGGTCGTGAAGCTGGTGCGCGCAACAAAGCTTTGGAAACAGCAACAAACGCTTTGATGCTTGGCATTTCAGCAGACAAGATTGCAACAATTACAGGTTTATCTTTGGAAGAAATAGAAAAACTAAAAAAATAAGATGAAATTTTTTATCAATTACAGTCATCTCTAAAACTTAGGTTCTTGTAGGCTCCCTTATCAATTGACTTTTTTCCATTTGCCACAGAAGTAGTACACCCAGAACAAAATTGAAGTTACAGTCCATGTGATAGGGTAGCTTGCAAGAATTGTGCGAACTGAAGGCCAAACTGCGCCCGCTGTAAAAATCCAGACAATTCTTAAAACGCAAACGCCAAACACCGTTATTACCATTGGAATAAAGCTTGAGCCGCAGCCACGTATTGTTCCGCTTAAGATTTCAATTGAAATGTAAGTGATCCAATATGGAACTAAAAAGTAAAGCATGTCCATTCCGCCCGCAATTACAGCTTCATCTGTTGTAAAAAGCATAAAGACATATTTGCCTGTTAAAAAGAAGAGCGCGCCGCAAATTATTGTAAGTGCGCATGACATTGCAAGTGACTCCCACATTCCTTTTTTAACACGGTCAATTTTTTTTGCCCCGTAGTTTTGACCTGCAAAAGTTGTGACTGCAACTCCAAACGCGCTGATCATCATCCAGAAGACAGAGTCAATTTTGCCATAAGCTGCCCATGCCGCAACTGTGTCTGTTCCAAAAGAATTTATGCTTGCTTGAATTATCAAGTTGCTTATTGTGTATAGCACAGACTGAATGCCCGCCGGAAATCCTATTCTGATTATTTCACGGAAGATATGCCAAGTAAAAGAAAGCTTCTTCCATTCAAATCTGTAGGAGCCTCTGTCTTTTTGAAGAATAATTACAACTATTACTGCGCTTTCAACTTCGCTTATAATTGTTGCCCATGCCGCGCCCGCAACTCCCCACTTGAACACAACAACAAAAAGCAAATCAAAAACAATGTTTGTTATGCAGCCTGCAATCAAAATGTAAAGAGGGCGTTTTGAATCTCCAACAGCGCGTAGAATGCTGCTGCCCATGTTGTAGACAAAAAGCGGAATCATGCCGTAAAAATAAATTCGTAAATATAAAAGCGAAAGGTCTAGAATATCCGCAGGTGTCTTTGTTGCAACCATCATTGGCCTGCTAAAAATTATTCCAAGAACTGTAAGAAGTGCGCCTCCAGAAATAGAAAGCGCCATTGAAGTGTGAACTGCGCGTGAAATGTCGCGTGTGTTATTAGCTCCGTAAAACTGCGAGATTATAACGCCAGCGCCGCTTGTAAGACCAACAAAAAATCCTACAAGAAGATTGACGTAAACTCCAGTGCCGCCGCCAACAGCCGCAAGCGCTTCCTTGCCAACAAACCTTCCTACAATAACAGTGTCAACGGTATTGTAAAGCTGCTGAAAAACAGTGCCAAATAAAATTGGAAAAAAGAAGTACAGCAGCGCCTTCCAAATGCTGCCTTCTGTAATTGAAACAGTTGAGAGATCTTGATTATTTTTTGAACTAGCTTTTCTTATTATTGTAGAAAAATTCATTTGCTCGGTATAACATTTTTTGTTTTTAATTGCAATGAATTGCCTACTGCGGCATGGAGTGGTGCGTAGCAGTTCGATAAGAAATATTGCAAAGCAATTTTTCTTATTGAACCGAGCGTTAGCGGAGCCACGGAACGCCGGCTGGAACATAAAGGCTTGTCCAAAATATTCACAATTGACAATTAAAGAAAAGATAACATTTTTTTATTGGAACATATACAAAAATTTCAGTATAATTAAATGCATGTCTAATATTGGAAAAATGATGAAAGGCCTTGAAAAAAAATACAAGGTCTACACTTGTTTAAGCCCGCTTACAATGGTGGGCGAAGTTGTCATGGAAACAATTATACCTCTTCTTATGGCAAAAATAATTGATGTTGGAATTGCAAATAATAATCTTGCGTATGTAATTAAAATGGGGCTTGTCATGGTTGCGGCCGCTTGTGTGTCTTTAACATGCGGTGCTTTTGGCGCTCGTTTTTCTGCAGTCGCGTCTTTGGGGTTTGCAAGAAATTTGCGTAAGAATCTTTTTTCTAAAGTGCAGGATTTTTCTTTTGGAAATGTTGACAGGTTTTCAACTTCATCGCTTGTAACTCGTCTTACAACAGATGTCACAAACACGCAGAACACTTACCAAATGGTGATCCGTATGTGCGTTCGTGCGCCGTTTATGTTAATTAGCGGCACTGTAATGGCATGTTTTTTGAACAAAGATTTGTCTGTGATTTTCTTTGTGGTAATTCCGCTTCTTGCAATTTGCCTGGGCTTTATTGCGGTTTCGGCTTACCCCCGCTTTAAAAAAATGCTTAAGCAGTACGACCGTTTGAACAACACAGTGCAGGAAAATCTTACTGCAATTAGAGTTGTAAAAAGTTTTGTTCGCGGCAAGTTTGAAAACAAGAAATTTGCCGACAGCGCGGATGCAGTTCGCGACACTCAGCTCAAGGCAGAAAAAGTTGTAATTCTTAACGGCCCAATAATGCAGATTGTAGTTTACGCCTGTATAATTGTGGCTTTGTGGTTTGGCGGCAAGATGATTGTCGCGGGAAACATGAAGACTGGCGAGCTTATAAGCTTTATCACTTACATTACTCAAATACTTATGTCTCTTATGATGCTTTCAATGATTTTTGTAATGCTTATTCTTTCAAAGGCAAGCATTGCGCGTATTGTTGAGGTTTTGGACGAAGTGCCTGAGATTAAAAACCCGGAGCCTGTTGCTTTTGTGGATGAAAGCGGCGCTTCTGTTACAGGAGTTTTTGACAAAGTGCCAAACGGCTCTGTTGACTTTAAAGATGTTTCTTTTAGCTACAGCAAGGACCCTAGCAACTGTGTTCTAGAAAACATAAATCTTCATATAGAAAGCGGTCAGGTTATTGGACTGCTTGGAGGAACCGGCTCTTCTAAGACAACATTGGTTTCTCTTATTCCACGCCTGTACGATGTTCTTTCCGGTACTGTTAGCGTTGGCGGAATTGATGTTAGAAAATACAACCTTGTGCCTCTTCGTGACAGCGTTGCAATGGTTCTGCAGAAGAATGTTTTGTTCAGCGGCACTATAAAAGACAACCTTCGCTGGGGCAATGAAAATGCCACTGATGAAGAAATAAAGGCTGCATGTGTTGCGGCGGACGCAGATGAATTTGTTACTTCCTTCCCTAAAGGCTATGACACAGACTTGGGGCAGGGCGGCGTGAATATTTCTGGCGGGCAAAAGCAGCGTCTTTGCATTGCGCGTGCATTGTTAAAGAAGCCAAAGATTTTAATTCTAGACGACAGCACAAGCGCGGTTGACACAGCGACAGATGCAAGAATAAGGTCAGCTTTAAGCCACAGCCTTCCAGACACAACAAAAATAATTATTGCACAAAGAATTGCTTCTGTAAAAGAAGCCGACAAAATATTTGTGCTTGACAATGGAAAAATAGAAAGTTCAGGAACTCATGAAGAGCTTTTGAAATCAAGCAAGATTTACAAAGAAGTGTTTGACTCTCAGCAGTCAGCAAACAGTTAGGAGATATAAAAATGCCAGGACCAATGGGCGGGCCGGGACCAAAGGGTCGCGGTTCTGCAAAACCAAAAAACGCAAAGAAAACAATAGCTCGTCTTATTAAATATATGGGAAAATACAAGGTTTGCCTAATCATTGTATTTCTAGCGGTTCTTGTAAGCGCTGGAGCAAGTGTAGCATGCGACGCTTTAATTAAGCCTGTTCTTAACAACTACATAATTCCTTTGTTCAACAGGGCAACGGGCGGTGAAGTAATTGCAGCAAAAGACTTTATTCCATTCGCAAAGCTTCTTGGAGTAATGGCTGTTATTTTTCTTCTAGGAGTGATTGCTTCTTGGCTGAACAGCCGCCTTATGCTTTATGTTTCAACACAGACGTTGTATAGAATAAGAACTGAATTGTTCACAGAATTGGAAAAACTGCCGCTTAAATATTTTGACTCTCACACACACGGCGAACTAATGTCGCTTTTTACAAACGACACAGACACGTTGCGCGACATGATGAGCCAAAGTATTCCACAGCTTTTTTCAA
>JBAXYY010000169.1:0-4155 GCA_041670585.1 Treponema sp.
CCTTCAACTTGGTACAACGAAATGCTTTCTATGCTTTGTGAAGACATGATGCAGGAAAAGTTAGGCATTGAAGATGACGATTCTCCAAAGGCGCGCCTTTCTACTTTTAACCAGTATTATTATTACAGCGGAGTTACAGAATATAGGGAAGACAGCACTTCTTACACGCTTGTTTCTTATTCAACGGCATATGCTTTTGGTGCATGGCTTTGCAGGCAGTACGGAGGAGCAGCACTTGTAAAAGAAATAATGGCGAACGATAGTGTTGATGAAGAAAGCATTGCGGCAGCAGTAAGTGAAGTTGCAGGAACAACAGTCTCATTCAGTGAGATTCTTGCGTCCTATGTCCAAGCGCTTGTTTTCCAAGACACGGCTTTAGGGCTTCCAACATTTAATCAAGATGCGGCACAAACTTTAACTTGCTCAAGCTACACTTACCCAATGACAGCAATTAATTTGTGGAGCGATGACTACTCATGGACAGCTTCATCTTCTTCAAGCTCAGACAACGGCTCTGGAGCAACAAGCGGTGGAATGCCAGGCGGACATCATTCAATTTTTGCAACAGCATCAACTGCGGCTGCAACTTCATTGTCATCGTCAACTTCATATACAGGCCCTGCACTTCTTGAGTGCGGCTCGGACGGCATGACTTCTATTCGCGCAACAGGCTTCACTCTTCATTCAATAGGAACAGCATCCGGCGACACAGTTGTTCTAACAATAAGCCAGCCAAGTTCTTCTAATGAAACAATGTACATAATGGTTGAATAAAAGAATACCTCTCGCCGTGCCCCTGCACTTGTAATCTAAAAAAAAAGTATTATAATTAAAGAACCTCACATTATAAGGAAGAAAAATGAAAAGAAAAATATTTCTCTTTGCACTTTTTATTCTAGCGTCTTCATTTCTTTTTTCAATGAGTAAAAAAAATAATACTATAACAGGTCTTGTTCATATTTACGGGAGCGCTCCGTTTACTTACGTGGGCTTTGTAACAGATGACGGCAAGGAATATGCAGTTGATATTTCTAAAGGCAGCGAAGTGACTGTTGAATATTTAAAAAGTATGCAGGGAACAAAGTTGGAGCTTACAGGAAAAATTGAAAAGCCAAGCGGATTCAATGATTTGCATGACGGCCGCTTTGTTGTTGTAACTGCAGAAGAAGCAGAGAATTCTAAAAATAAATAAAAGAAAGATTATGAAAATCAAAGAGAATGTTTTATGTGCTTTATTAATTGCGTCGGCGTTATGTTTTACAAGCTGTATTTTTTCACAACAGGAAATTGAATCTGTTACAGCAACTCCTGGAAACAGTTTTGTTATTTTGGAATGGCAAAAATCTTCATACTCAATGTCTTCAACAGACTATTTGCAAGTTGACAACGGAAGCCCTAAGAAAATTTCTTCTGACTCTACAAATGGATATGTTGCAGGTTTAACAAACGGCAAAACATATACTTTTACAATTTTGAATTATGATTACAACGGAGATGTTTATTCATCACAATCAACAACAGCAACTCCTTCTGAAAGTTATGAGCAGTCTTACACTTACTCAAGTTCAACTCCTTATATGGAGCTTAACGACAATATGCTTTCTATAAAATTAACAGGAGTTAAAGACAAGTCTATTGTATTTGCAAATGTAAACACTTCAAGTGCTGCCGTGGATAAAGATGACGCACGTTATGTTTTTAGCACAACGCTTAATACTTCAAGCAATGTCGCATCAGAAGCAAGTGCTTCTGTAAGGGCGTGCACTGTTGGCACTGATTCCACCTATGTAGACAATAAAATTTCTTTACCAGAAGAATCTTTTGGAATAAAAAACTTTGTTCCTCCAAAAGATTATAAAATTGATAAAGAAGAATGCGCCCGTTTTGCTTCAAGAGAATCTTCAACATGCACTGATAGTTTTGATGTTGCTTCACCTGTTGTTGACTCAAGCTGCCGTTATATATTTCTAGACCAAAATACAAATCTAAATTCATACGCAAAAGAAAAAGTAACACTTCGCGCAATTGGCAAAGATTCTAGCAGCAATACAATATGCCTTCTTTGGGTAGCAGACGACAGCTTCAACTCAACTTCAACAACAAGCACTAACAATACAATAACATCTTCTGTTGCACAAAGCCTTGCCACAACCTTTGCAGAGCATTACACAAATGAAACTTCTGTTTTTGGAAGCGAGTCAAATTATTTTGCTGACAGTTACCAGAGCCTTCCGTTGAGCAGGAACAGCCCGACAAAAGAATATGTAAACATTGTTGTGTGCGATATTGGAAAAGACTATGGCTTGTCTTATTCTAAGCAATGCGATTTTGTGGGGTATTTTCATCCAAAGGACTATTACCTTCAGAGCGATGAAGCTTTAAACGCAAGCAAATATTCTAACAATGGAAAATATTTTTACATAGACGCTCCTTTTTGCAACATGAGTGGCAGCAATTCCAATGGATATGAATATAGAGGTGTTATAGAAAACGGCTCAAATGTTCCAAGCGACACTGTAATTTCAACATTGTTCCACGAATTCCAGCACATGATAAACTTCAATCAGAAAAATATAAAATTACAAATTACAAAAAAAGGTGAACCACAAACATGGTACAACGAAATGCTTTCTATGCTAGCGGAAGACATGATGCAAGATCAGCTAGGCTTGAAACCTGATGAGGCCCCAAGGGGCGCGCGTCTTCCAACGTTCAATCAGTATTATTACAGTTCTGGAATTGTTGATTACTTAGATGGACGCGACGCAGTTATTTCCTATTCAACTTCTTATGCGTTTGGAGCATGGCTTAGTAGAAACTATGGCGGCCCTGAACTTGTAAGTAAAATAAGCCAGAACAGTTATGTTGATATGGACTCTGTTGTTGAAGCTGTAAAGTCAATTACAGGTTCAAATGTTACAGCGTCTTCTTTGCTAAAAGAATATGTAAAGGCATGCGTCTATAGAACAAGCTTTGCTTCTTCTAACAACTTGTCAACATTCAATAAAGATGCGGGCGGAGAAATAACAGCCGGCGGTTACACCAGCCAAATGACTGCAATAAATTTATTCAGTTCTGATTATAAATACACAGTCAAAGTTGCTGATTCAAACTCAAGCACAAAAAGTAATATAACATATTACGGACCTTGCATTTATGGGCAGTCTCAATTTACAGAAATAAGGCCGTATGGATTCTTCCTGCATTCAGTTACAAATGCAGACAATTTAGACAGCATAACATTGTACTTCACGCCAAGGCATAGTTCAGGGAATGACAATATTGTAATTTACGTTCAGGATAAATTTGATACAACAAAAGCTTACTAATAATAAATCATTTCAAAACATTTGGAGGAAAAAAATGAACATAGTGGAAAAGGTAGAGCAGAAGTTAAACGAAAAGAAAAACCGAACACCGGCGCAGACTGTAATTCAAGAAGTGTGCCGTATAAAAAAAGAAGAAAAGCTCTTAATTATTGCAAACCCAGAGACAAGCTCCATTGCGCAAAAGCTATATGTTGCGGCAACTGAAGCAGGTGCAAAAGCAGTCCTTATGTATCAGCCAAAAAAATCTTCAATGGAAGCCGCGGAGCCTTCTGTAATAGCTGCAATAAAATCAGCGCCAGATGTAATTTTTTCAATCTCCGCAGTAAAATTAGGCAAAGACCCGGAAGCAATTGCAACGCCGTATGTAGCAAAAGACGGACAAAAATACGACAGCACATTCGACTATCTTTTAAGCGGCACAAAGCAAATACGTTCAATATGGACACCAGGCTTAACAGAAGACATGTTTAACCGCACAGTGAATATTGACTACAAGCTCCTAGCCAAAAGATGTGAATCTCTATGCCAAAAATATGAAAACGCAGAAAGTGTTCATGTAACAGCAAAAGGCGGAACAGATGTAACAGTCCCAGTAGCAGGCAGGCTAGGCTTAAGCGACAACGGCGACTTTTCAACACCAGGCAGTGGCGGCAACATTCCGGCAGGCGAAGTCTACATAAGCCCAGTTGTAGGCGGCACAAGCGGCACAATTGTATATGACGGCAGCATGACATTCAGCGACGGCGACTTAATTATAAAAACACCAATCACAGTAAAAATAGAAAACGGCTTTGTAAGCACAATTACAGGCGGCGAAGAAGCAAAG
>JBAXYY010000170.1:0-4013 GCA_041670585.1 Treponema sp.
TCAGAATGTAGTTGACAACAACATCCGTGTTCTAAAACGCATTGCAAGCATTCTTAACAAGTTCAAGGACTATACTGTTACAATAGAAGGGCATGCTAACAATGTGAGCGGCACAGAGGAAGAGGAAACATCAACAGCAAACGGCAATATCCCTCTAGAGCCACTTTCAAAAGATCGCGCTGAATTTGTAAGAGCGGAGCTTATTAAATACGGAGTTGACGGCGCACGTTTAACAGCAGTTGGACGTGGCGGCAGACAGCCAGTTGTAGCAAGAAGCGACAAGGACAACTGGTGGAAGAACAGACGTGTTGAATTTATTTTGAACAAGTAGATTCATTTTAGGAAGCCTCTAAAAACTTCAGCTTTTAGAGTTGCCCTTTATAAAAAGAAGGCCGGATTTGTGTAAAAACAGATTCGGCTTTTTTTTCACTTCTTGCAATGACATGCTGTTCTGACAGAAGCGAAGAAATCTTCTTATTCTTTTATAATTTTCTTTTGATTTTGACATTTCCATATTGACAAAACATCTATTTTTTTGATATTATCATTCTATCGTTAAAAACGATGCTCCCTTAGCTCAGTTGGTAGAGCAACGGACTGTTAATCCGTGTGTCGCTGGTTCAAACCCAGCAGGGGGCGCAAATAAAGCTTCATCTTAATTGATGGAGCTTTTTTTATTTTAAACAAAACTTGTGAATACCATAATTGCGTGGTAAAATAGACAAGATGTGGAGGAAAATATGACATTACACCAGGCGGCTGAAATCTTAAATGCAACTTTTGTGTGCCATGAGGATATTGCGTCTAAGGAAGTAAAAACAGCGTGCGGCTCTGACATGATGAGCGATGTTATGGCATTTTACCATGATGGCGGCATTCTTCTTACAGGACTTATGAATGTCCAGGTTATAAGAACAGCAATTCTTATGGACATAGACGCGGTTTGCTTTGTAAGAGGTAAAGAGCCAAATGAAGAAATGATTGATCTTGCAAAGGACAATAACATTGTGGTCTTTAAAACAACGCTTCCAATGTTCCCTGCATGTGGCAAATTGTTTGCGTCAGGAATTAAGGGCAGCGGTCAGGAAACAAACTAAATGCAGTTCGACTACGAAGTAAGCGGTGATGATTTTTCACGCGCAGGAACAGCTTCTCAGGACATAAAAAAGCGTCTGCAGCAGCTGGGCATACCAGTGCCTATTGTTAAGCGGACCGCAATTGCAATGTTCGAGGCAGAAATAAACATGGTAATTCATGCTCACGGCGGAGAGGCTCATGTTGCAATTGACAATGATAAAATAACAATTGTAATGGAAGACCACGGCCCCGGCATTCCAGACATAGACAAAGCTATGCAGCCAGGATTTTCCACAGCACCAGACAGCGCGCGTGACTTGGGCTTTGGAGCGGGCATGGGTTTGCCTAACATGAAGCGTAACAGCGACTTTATGCACATAGACAGCACAGTTGGAAAAGGAACAAAAGTAACAATGGAGATAAATATACCAAATGCTTGAAGAAATACATCCATCACAATTTCATTCAGTTCATCTTCATGAGGATATGTGCAAAGGCTGCACTATTTGCGTAACAGGCTGCCCTGTTGAAGCAATTCGTGTGCATGACGGCAAGGCTCATATTCTAGAAGAAAAATGTATTGATTGCGGTGAATGTATTAGGCGTTGTCCTAACAATGCAAAATATGCTTTGGCAGCAGATTCAATTGATGTAAAAAAATTCAAGTACAGCGCGGCTCTTGTTGCCCCTGCAATTTACGGTCAGTTCAATGTTCATTATTCAGCTAAGATGATTCACGAAGCTTTAGTTTCAATTGGCTTTACAGAAGTGTTTGACGTAGCAGAAGATGCGCTTGAAATTAGCCGTGCAACTGCGGAGCTTATTGATTCAGTAGCGGACGGAACATGCACACTGCCTGTTCAGAAGCCGTTGATTTCTTCTTCCTGCCCAACAGTTATAAAATTGATTCAAGTTCGCTTTCCTTCACTTATAGAAAACATTCTTCCGCTTTTGCCACCAGTGGAGCTTTGCGCGCGTCGTGCAAGAAAAACTTTGGCTCAAAAACATAATCTTTCAGAAGAAGATTCAAAAACTAAGATTGGCATTTTCTTAATTGCGCCTTGCCCTGCAAAAATTACTGTCGCGCGTTCACCGCTAGGCTATGAGCATAGTGAAATTGATGAAGTTTGCAGCATAGGCTCTCTTTATCTTCCGCTGGTTACAAAGCTTCGTAAAAAAAGAGATGAGCTTAAAGAAGAAGAAAAAAAATTTGCTGAAGGTGATAATAACTTTGCTCCAGTAAAAAAATCCAATGAAGAGGAAACTGCAGACGGCATTGCTTGGGGAAGGGAATGCGGCGAGTCAGAATATATTTCTAGATATTTAAAGCATCCGGAAAAGTTCAACTGGATTACAACATGCGGCTTAAAGCAGGTAATTGAAACTCTTGAGGCAATAGAAGACGGTCAGCTAGAAAGCTACGACTTTGCAGAAATTGACGCGTGCGAAGGCGGCTGTTTGGGCGGACCGCTCATGGTGAAGGCTATAAGCGAAAGCAGCGCAATTCTTAGAAACAGGCTACGGACAATGACGGAATGCACAAATAAAAAAGTAATTCCAGAAGAAAAAAATGTTGAGTTTTCAGAGCAGATAATTCCACGGCCAGCCCGCCAGTTGAGCGCTGACTTTAAAAAAGCAAAGTCTATGATGGAAAAACTAGAGGAAATTGTTGAACAGTTGCCAGGCCTTGACTGTGGAAGCTGCGGGGCACCTAATTGCCGTGCTCTTGCGGAGGATATTGTTCGCGGTAAGGCACACTTGGAAGACTGCGTTACAATTATGAAGTCCCGCTATGAGGATTTGCTGTTTGGTAAAAAGAAAAAATGAGCGCAGTTGAAGAAAAAAAACAATTAAGAAAACAGATAAACCTTGATTTGGAAAAAATGAGTGCAAGCGACATTCAGTCCCAGTCTTACAAAGCTTGTGACATTCTTTTGCAGTCAGAGTTGTTTTCTTCTTCAAACATTGTGTTTTCCTACATGGCAATGAAAAAAGAAATTTCCCCGTTTGCAATTACAAATATGGCTCTTCAAAAAAATAAAATTGTCGCCCTTCCCAAAACTATACATAACACAAACGACATGTACTTTTATATTATTAAAAAAACTGATCCTTTGGAAAACCAGCTTACAAGTGGTGCATGGGGAATAATGGAGCCTTCTGAAAACGATTGTGCTTTGTTCCAGCTAAAAAATTATTTTGAAAAAAACATTCTAATTATTGTGCCAGGTGTTGCGTTTACCAGACACGGTGAGCGTCTAGGCCACGGCATGGGCTTTTACGACAAGAGCCTTTCTTTTCTTAAAAAAAATTGTGGCAATACAAATTGCAAAATCATAACTGTAGGCATGTGCTTAACTGATCAAGTTGTAGACTCTATACCAACAGAAATCACAGATGAAAAAATGGACTATCTTTTAACAAGCAATGGTTTTTTTTGCTGAAGGTAATTTTACTTTTTAGAGTCCGCGGAATAAACTTTAAATACAGGCTCTTCTAAAATATATTCCTTAGCAACTTCATATAAAAGTGTGCTGTCCGCTTTTTCAACTGTCATATAGTCTTCCAAATATTGCGCTTCATTTCCACAAAGAATGCTTTGCTGAATTAACAATGAGGTTCCGTAATTGTCCTCTGTTTTATAAAGCTCTTTTTCTGTCCAGCATGACTTTAAATTTAAAATGAAATTCTCATTGTTGTTTAAAAGTGAATCAAGAAGTTCCTTTACAGATTTCTTGTACGCTTTTAAGAATGTGTTTGTGTGAAGAACTTTGTCCGCTTTTATGCATCCAGCGTTTATTTCTGAAGTTGCAGTTTGTACGCCGCATGTAATTGACGGGTCTATGTTTTTTTGAATTAAGTTTTGCAGGCTGTAAAGAAGTGCGTTGAATATTGCGCGCTTGCCATTTTCTTTAGGGCTTTGAAGCCAGAACTGA
>JBAXYY010000171.1:0-3854 GCA_041670585.1 Treponema sp.
AATAAAAACAGGAGAATTTTTTTTTATGAAAAGTCATTTATATTTTGAACTTTTAATTATTTCGTTATGTTTTTCATTATTCGCTTGTAAAACTTATAACGGTAGGCAGGAATTTGACATTTCAGATGACTGGAAAATTCAAAAATCAGACAACATGTCTTTTGCTAAATCTGATTTTGACGATTCATCTTGGGAAACATATATTCCTAAAAAAAAGATTTCTTTAGACAACAGCCATTACTTTTGGGTGAGAAAGACAATTTCAATTCCAAAAGAGTTGCAAAATGATGAAGTGTGGATTGGCTTTAATAAGATAAACTGTGCTGAAGAAATTTTTATGAACGGCAATTTCATGGGAGAAAGAGGAAGTATGCCACCAGATTACAATGTTCGTACTGAAATTATGAAAATGGTTCACATTCCTAATGACTATATCAAAGACGGAAAAGTAACAATTGCTGTAAGAAGCTGGTGCCCTCAAAACTGTGCTACAGATATAGAATTCTCTATTGGCAACACAAAGCAGGCTGAATATGTAAATGAATTCCGTTTTATTTTTAACCAAAGTATTTTTACAATTATGTCAATGCTCTGCCTTTTCATTTGCTTTTATGCGTTTGCACAATATTTTAGCGACAGAAAAATATCATCATTCTTATTCTATGCGCTTTCTTTGCTGTTCATTGCTATCTATTTTTATGACATTGGCTCTAAAACTTTAATTCTTCCATATAATCTTCAAAGGGCATTAACACGCTCAGCCCTTCCTATAAGCATTTCTTTTATTGCTTTATTCTTGAATAGATTTTTTGACAGAAAGAACTTCAAGCCTTTATGCACTGGAGTAATTATATTTGATGTCTTTGCATTTATAATATTTTTTCTTGTTTATGGAAACGCAAATATTACAGACACGGTATTTCTTATTTTTCTTGTTCCTGTTTTTGGAGTTATTGTATACGGCATTGTTGTTACAGTTAAAGGAATTAAAGCGAAGGCAAAAGATTCACTTCCGCTTTTCATTGGCTTTATAATTGGCTCTGGCTTGGGTGTTCATGACATTATTTGCCAGGCGATTGGATATGTGCCATTTGTTTGGCTTCAAGGATTTTCTTTTTTCTTTCTTAATGTTTCTATTTTTATTACAATTTCTTCACGAACTGCAAGAACAGAAATTCAAATGGAAGAATTTGCAAAAGAAACTGAAGCTCAAAGAAACAAGTTGTCTAAACTTTTTGAAAACGCAAAACAGCTCACTTCTGAGACTGCAGGAATTGTTTCAGCTTTGGATTCTTCCGTTGCAACTGTTGTTCAGGCTGCTTCAAATTCAAGCGAGAAAGTCAGCTTGATCAACGGAGCTATTGCAAAACAAAAACTTATTCGTACAGAAACAACTTCGGCGTTCCAGTCTTTTTCAAAAGCACTTGATGAAATGAGCAAAGAGCTTGAGTCAGAGGCAAACACTATTGAGAATACGGCATCACACACTTCATCTGTAATTCAAGGAATGGAAACTGTTGGAAACGGAATAACAAACGCTGCAAAATTCTCATCTACACTTTCTGAGCTTATAAAATCTGGCAACAAGGATATGAGCTCTCTTTCTGACGCAATGAACAAAGTTGAGGCATCTTCAAAAGAAATACTTTCTGTTGCAAATGCCCTTGATGAATTTGCACAGCAGACTGACTTGCTTGCAATGAACGCTTCAATAGAGGCAGCACATTCTGGTGAAGCAGGCAAAGGTTTTGCTGTAATTGCGCATGAAATAAAAACACTTGCTTCTGCCAGCGCACAACGTTCTTCTAAGATTGGCGAAATTGTACAGTCTATAAATGAATCAATTATGGAAAGTGTTGATTTAAGTCAAAAAGTAAACAAGACGCTTTCTGAAATACAGTCTGGCGCTGTTGAAAACGCAGAAAAGATTTCTACAGCTGCTGATGGAATGAAAGTTCAACAGGAAGCCGGTGTACAAATAAAAAAGGAATCAGCAGAACTTTCTAAAAACGCCAAGCACTTAAAGGAAGAAGCTGCTTCTCAAAGCAAGATTTCACTTTCTGTAATGAATAATCTTGAAGACCTTTCAAAGGCATCTGATGCTGTTGACAGTGCGAATGCGGAAATTTCTTCTAGCTCAACAGAGCTTGTTACCCAGGCAAAGTCATTGACTTCTCTTGCAGAAAGAACAAAGAACGCTTCTATTGAATTGTCTAAACTTATGAATTGACTTTTGTTTTTGTTCAGGCTACTTTTTACACTCGCAATGTTCTGCTTCACCGTGGCCTGTGCACTCGCCTTTTTCTATCATTTCCTGCATTGTGTGCCAGCCTAACACTGCGCATTTTACACGTGCAGGCATGTGGCTTATGTCTTTAAGAGCTGCCGCTTCGTCCAAAGCCTCTAGAGATTCATCTGTTGCTTTTCCTTGAATCATGTCCATAAAAAGGTTTGAAAGTTTTAAGGCCTCTTCTTTTGTTTTTCCAATTATGTCGTCTAACATCATGTCTACAGAAGCCTGGCTTATTGCGCAGCCGGAGCCGTTGAAAGTGCCGTCTGTTATTTTTCCATTTTCATCGAACTTCAGCTGAAGGTATATATTGTCGCCGCAACTTGGGTTTACGCCGTGAAGTGTTACGGAAGGATTTTCCATTACGCCTTTGTGGTTTGGGTTTATGTTGTGCTCGTTTAATATTTCACCATACAATGCTTTTAAATCCATAATATATCTCCTTGTATCTGTTCATTGAATTTGTCGAAATGAACAACTTACTCGTTAGTCCTTAAAGCCGCTCCACTCACGCAACTTGGAAACTGTCTGTGTGAACTTGTGGGCTTCTTCTTCTGTGTTGTAAAAATATACGCTTGCACGCGCTGTGCTTCCAACCTGCAGCATTTCCATTAAAGGCTGAGCGCAGTGGTGACCTGCCCTTATTGCAATGTTCTCTGAATCAAGAAGGCTTGCAATGTCATGCGGGTGAACGCCGTCAATTGTGAATGTTACAATTCCGCAGTGCCTTGAAGTGTCGCTGTTTCCAATTACATAGACGTGAGGAATATTCTTCATGTCGTTTATTATAACGTCTGCCAAGTGGTTGTCGTTTGCTTCTATATTTTCAAGCCCCACTTGTTGTATGTACTTTATAGCCGCCGCCATTCCAACAGCTCCGCACGCGTTTACAGTGCCCGCTTCAAATTTTTCTGGAACTGGTGCGTAAGTTGCGCTGTACCGCTCTACATATTCAATCATTTCTCCGCCACGCAAGAACGGTGGCATTTCTTCAAGCAGGCTCTTTTTTCCATACAGCCCGCCTATTCCCATTGGTCCGCACAATTTATGACCGCTGAACGCAAAAAAGTCTGCACCTAATGATTGCACATCAACTTTAATGTGAGGTGTGCTCTGAGCACCATCTACAACGACTACAGCGCCTTTTCCACCGTTGCCCACCTTGTGCGCGTAAGAAGCAATTTCTTTAACAGGGTTTGTAATTCCAAAGACGTTGCTTACTTGCGCTATTGCAACAATCTTTGTCTTTGAAGTGATTTTAGATTCGTACTCTTCTTTAGAGATGATTCCGTCAGTTCCCGCTTCCAAGTAAATTAGCTTTGCTTTTTTTTGTGAGCAGACCATTTGCCATGGAAGCATGTTCGAATGATGCTCCATAATTGAAATTACAATTTCATCGCCTTCGTTCACATTTGCAAGACCGTAAGTGTATGCAATAAGATTCAAGCTTTCTGTAGCGTTTCTTGTGAAGATAATTTCGCCGTCTTCTTTAGCGTTTATAAATTGCGCTACAGTGTGGCGGGACTCTTCGTACATTTCTGTTGCCTTAACGCTTAAGCCGTAC
>JBAXYY010000172.1:0-3846 GCA_041670585.1 Treponema sp.
GGAAGGGTTGACGGTGTTCCACGGGAAAGCCATTTTCAAATAAGCGTCGCTAGTGAAATCATGGCTATTGTCTGCCTTTCAAAAACAATCACTGAATTAAAAAAGAGAATCTCTGCAATCACAATTGCTGAGGACTATAAAAAGCAGCCAGTTACTTTTGGGCAGTTAAAATGCACAGGGGCAATTGCTGCTTTGCTAAAGGACGCAATAAGGCCTAACTTGGTTCAGACTTTGGAGCATACACCTGCGTTTGTTCACGGCGGACCTTTTGCAAACATAGCCCACGGATGCAACAGCATTAACGCTACAATGTGCGCTTTGGCAACAGGCGACTATGTAGTTACAGAGGCAGGATTTGCCGCTGACTTGGGTGCAGAAAAGTTCTGTGACATAAAGTGCAGAATTGCGGGTCTTGCTCCATCCTGCGCTGTAATTGTCGCAACCGTTAGGGCTTTGAAGATGCATGGCGGAGTAGAAAAAGGGTTCCTTTCAAAGGAAAATCTTTCTGCTGTAGAAAAAGGGTTTGCCAACTTAAAAGTTCATATAGAAAACATGGGCAAGTTCGGTCTGCCTGTTGTTGTTGCTTTGAACAAATTCATCACAGACACAGATGCAGAAGTAAAACTTGTGCAGAAGCTATGCCGTGAATGTGGAAGCGAGGCTGTTCTTTGCGAAGGCTGGGAAAAAGGCGGCAAGGGCGCAGAAGACTTGGCTTACACTGTAGTGAACATCTGCGAAAAGAAAGGAACTGTTGATTCAGAAAAGACAAATGAAAACTTCCATCAGCTTTACAATGATGAAATGCCTTTGGTAAGGAAAATTGAAACTCTAGCAAAAGAAATATACCGTGCCGACAGAGTTGAATTTGAAGGCGCCGCTCTTAAAAAATTACAGAAGTACACAGACCAGGGCTTTGGAAAACTTCCAGTGTGCATGGCAAAAACACAAAATTCTATTAGCCATGACAAGACGCTTCTTGGCGCCCCGAAGAACTACGTGTTCCCAGTGCGCGACGTGCAGCTCTACAGCGGAGCCGGATTTGTAGTAGCGTTTGCTGGCGACATTGTAGACATGCCAGGCTTGCCACGACTTCCTGCCGCTTTGAATATAGACGTTGATGACAACGGTATAATCAGCGGCCTGTTTTAATAAGATAAGGCTTTTATAAAAATTAGAGTTAATCTGATTTTGAAATTAGTAAAAGGCTCATGCCGACAATAGTTAGGGTGGCGCTCTCGACCTGTTCAGCCCGCCATTTACCGCGAGAGCCGTGACGGGCCCCAAACTATTGCCGACATAAGCCTGATGTTAGATACAAAAAAAACTAAGTGATATTATGTTTTAATAAAAGACTCAATCTTTCATTGCGCCTTTAATTCCTGCCATAAGCTCGTCGAATGTTTCATACGCGGGAATTGAAGGATTGTCTGCCTTGATTTTGTCAGTGCTCTTAAAAAGAAATCCAGCCTTGCTTGCTTTAATCATTCCCAAGTCATTGTAGCTGTCGCCGCTTGCAATTGTTTTGTAGCCAATAGACTGCAAAGCTTTTACAGTTGTGAGCTTGGAATTTTCAATGCGCATTTTAAAGCCTGTGATTTCTCCGCTAGGGGCAACGTCCAAAGAGTTGCAGAAAATTGTAGGCCAGTTGAGCTTTTTCATAAGAGGTGTTGCGAACTGAGTGAAAGTGTCGCTGATTATAATCACCTGTGTGAATGAACGAAGCTCGTCCAAGAATTCCTTAGCGCCAGGAAGCGGGTCTATTTTTGCAATAGTCTCCTGAATTTCTTTAAGCCCAAGATGATGCTCCTTTAAAATGCCAAGCCTCCAGTTCATAAGCTTATTGTAGTCAGGCTCGTCGCGTGTAGTGCGCTTTAATTCTGGAATGCCGCTCTCTTTTGAAAACGCAATCCAAATCTCTGGAACAAGAACGCCCTCTAAATCAAGACATGTAATATACATAATTTTTCCACCATTTGTTTTTTTTGCGAATCTACATTCTGTTCGTGTAGAAATCGCTCAGTGATAGTAACACATTATAGAGGAAATTATCAATTGACAATTGAAAATAAGACAGCTTTTAATATATAATGCGGAAACTATAAATAACTGGGGGTTATAATGTCAAAAAATGTAGATATTCTTGATTCAACTTTACGCGACGGTGCGCAGGGCGAAGGAATTAGTTTTTCTGTGCAGGACAAAATATATATTGTAAAAGCGCTTGATGACTTGGGAATAAAATATATTGAAGCTGGAAACCCTGGCTCTAATCCAAAAGACATGGAGTTCTTCCAGGAAGCAAAAAAACTCAAGCTAAAGAATTCACATCTTGTTGCATTTGGCTCAACTCATAGAAAGGGCGTGTCTCCTGCGGAAGACGCAAGTGTGCAAAGCTTGCTTTCTGCCGGAACTGATGACGTTGTAATTTTTGGAAAATCATGGGACTTCCAAGCGACAGAGATTCTACATGTGACGCTTCAAGAAAACCTAGACATGATAAAAGGCACAACTTCTTATTTAACAAAGCAGGGCAAGAATGTAATTTACGACGCAGAGCATTTCTTTACCGGATACAAGGAAAATAAAGATTACGCAATGAAAACTTTACAGGCCGCTGTTGAAGGTGGCGCCACAGTTTTAAATCTATGTGAAACAAAAGGCGGCTGCATGAGCGAAGAGTGCAAAAAAATCACCGCTGATGTTGTGGAAAAATTTGGAAAGCCTTGCATAATCGGAATACATACGCACAACGACTCCGGCCTTGCAGTTGCCAACACTCTTTTGGCAGTGGAAGCGGGCGCAACACATGTACAGGGCACATTGATTGGCTTTGGAGAACGAACAGGAAACGCAAACCTTTCAACAATAATTGCGGACCTTCAGTTAAAGATGGGCTACAAGTGCATACCTGAAGAGAACATGAAGAACCTTACTTCTACATGCAAACGTGTCGCTGAAATTGCGAACATCTCTCTTGACCCGGGAATGCCTTACGTTGGAGCGAACGCTTTTGCACACAAGGCCGGAATGCACATAGACGCAGTGTTAAAAAATCCAGTTGCATACGAGCATATAGCGCCAGAGACTGTTGGAAACGAAAGGGTGTTCCTAATGAGCGAAGTTGCCGGACGCAGCATGATTATAGAAAAGATAAAACGCTTTGACCCAGCAATAACAAAATCAAGCCCTGTAGTTGCAGAAGTTGTAAGCAAAGTAAAGGAGCTTGAGCATGAAGGCTATCAGTTTGAAGGCGCCGACGGAAGCTTTGAGCTTTTAGTAAGAAAATCAATTGGCAAGTACCAGCCTTTCTTTAAATTGCACTATTATAAATTGAGTGGAGAAACTCCCCGCATAGAAGAAAATCTTTATGAGTTTGCCCAGCTTAAAATTGAAGTGGACGGACACCTTGAAGTTGCGGCAGGAGAGGGCAACGGTCCTGTAAACGCCTTGGACAACGCGCTAAGAACAGCCCTTGAAAAGTTCTACCCAGAAGTTCGTCAGATTCGCCTGACAGACTACAAGGTCCGTGTTTTGGACGGCAAGAGCGGAACTGCCAGCAAGGTACGTGTTCTTATAGAAAGCTCCGACGGTTCAGAAAACTGGACAACAATGGGCGTAAGCTGCGACATTGTGGAAGCATCCTGGCTTGCCTTAGTTGACTCAATTGAATACAAGCTGATTAAAGACGTTGAAAAGAAATTCCAAAAGCTTCTGTAACATTTAGTGTCATTCGTAAGCGATTTTGTCCATAATGAATGTTAATAAAAAGCGGAATTCTTTTTGAAAAAATTCTCGTTTGTAATACGCCAAGGATGGTCGAAAGGTGGAATGTATTTTTTACATGGA
>JBAXYY010000173.1:0-3675 GCA_041670585.1 Treponema sp.
CTTTTTAGAACAACCTGCAAAGCTTAATGCTGTCAAAGCTGCTAAAGCAATAGACAGTACCTTTACCATTTTTTTCATAATGAAATCCTCCATTCATTGAAAGTAATTTCACTATAAATATAGGCAAGAACTTTGTCAAATTATTTTAAGTTTTTTACTTAAACTTTTACTTAAATAGTATACATTTTTAATAACATACAATATTTTTTATTCAATATTTTCTAATAATATAAGCAATTAAAAAAAAAGTTTTTTAGCTAATTATTGGAAACAGTTTTCTTAATAAGAATTTATTTTTTTCACTTCAAACAACTTCTTTTGAATTATTTTCTTATTACTTAAATATCCTTTTTGTAAAATTATACAGTCCGTGGTTCCAAACAACAAAGTTATGGTCACCGCCTAAGTATTCGTACCACAAATGTTCAACCTTATTTCCATTTAGAACATTGTGGTAAGTTTTAGGCGTGTCATGAACAACACTGTCTGTGCTTCCATTGCATACCAAAACTAAATATGGAATGAACGAAGAATTTTTTAAAGTAAGCACTGAAGTGTCCAAAGTTGGTGCTGGTGAAAATGCGCCTATATAACCAAACGTGTCTAACATTCTAAAGCCTATGTTCAAAGATTCCATGCCGCCCATAGACAAGCCGCAAATTGCAGTGTCTTTTCTTTCTTGAGATATAGAAAAATTCTTTGAAATGTACGGCATTAAATCATTCTTCAAGTCATTAATAAAATTGTTAAAAGCATTTATGTTGCTTTCTGAAAACAAATCATCTGTTTTGTAGTCTTCTGCACGTGCACGAATATTTGGCACTACAGTTATAAAAGGAACAACTTCTTTTTTTGCAATTAAGTTTCCAATTATTTCCTGTGGCTTTCCATAGAACCATTCGTTTTCTGTTCCACCAATTCCATGAAGTAAATACATTACCGGATATTTTTTACCTAACTGCTTTCCTTCCTCATATCCGGCTGGTAAAATTACATACGCCTTTCTATTTTTTCCAGTTGTTGTTGAAAAATATTCAATTAGTTTTTTCTCGCCATAATCCACTAAAGTTGATCTAGCAGTTGCTAAAGCTTCCATTTCAAATTCAGTGTTTCCTGTTTGAGTTGCTTTTGGAAGATTTGAATTCTCTAACATTTGAGGCTCCGTTTTTTCATTTGATTTTTCTTTTGCTGATTCTGTGGCTTCTGTTGTTTTACAGTCAGAAAATAATATTGCGGTTAAAAAAATTGCCAAGATAAATTTGTGTTTAAGTGTTTTCATAAATGTAATATATCATTTTGATTTTTTTTGAATATAGAATATTTTACTGATGATAAAAAAAGCGGCAGTTAATTAAAACCACCGCTTCTATTTCTGATTCAATCTTTATTGAAAAATACTAATATTATTTTGCCGCATCCGCGCTGCCTACAAGAGACATGAACTCTGCTTCTGCGCAAAGAGTGTCGCCTACGTAAGCTTTTCCCGCCTGCTTAATCATGTGCGCGCTTACACGAAGATTTGTAATTTCCATACGAACAGTGTCGCCAGGTCTTACCTGGTGGCGGAACTTTACTTTGTCTACAGTGCCTAAGAAGAACAAGCTTCCTTCTGCAAATTTCTTCTGGTAAGAAAGAGCCGCTCCTCCTGCCTGTGCCATTGTCTCAATTAAGATAACGCCTGGCACTACAGGGTACTCTGGAAAATGTCCTTTGAAAAAGAAATCGTCCATTGTAAATTTTCTTGTGCTTACACTGCCGTTGTCGTCGCAGCTTACAATTTCATCTACGAACAAGAACGGTTTTCTGTGTGGCAATAATGATTCAATATCTTTTGTTACGCTCATTTTATTTACTCCGCAACCTTTTTGAATACAACAATGCCGTTATGTCCGCCAAAGCCAAAGTTGCCACTCATTGCGCAATCTACTTTCATTTCAATGCCTTTGTTTGGAACGTAATCCAAGTCGCAGCCGCCTTCAACATCTGGTTCGTCAAGGTTGATTGTTGGAGGAACAAAGCTGTCGTTAATTGCTTTAACACAAATCATAGCTTCCAAAGCACCAGCGTCGCCTAAGCAGTGGCCTGTCATTGACTTTGTAGAAGAAACCTTTAGCTTGTGAACTGCATCTTCACCAAACGCAATGTGAAGCATTTTTGTTTCACCGCTGTCGTTAAGATGTGTGCTTGTTCCATGAGCATTGTAGTACTGAATATCTTCTGGCTTTACACCAGCGTCAGTCATAGCGTCAGTCATTGCTTTTGCCCCGCAAATGCCATCTGGGTTTGGAGCTGTTAAATGGTAGCCGTCACTAGAAGCGCCATAGCCTGCAACTTCTGCGTAAATCTTAGCGCCGCGAGCCTTAGCATGTTCATACTCTTCTAGAATAAGAATTGTGCTTCCTTCGCCCATTACAAAACCGTCACGGTCTTTGTCAAAAGGTCTGCTTGATTTTTCAGGACAGTCCGCAAACTTAGAGCTTAACGCGTGCAGTACTTCAAAACTTGTAACAGCAAAACCGTTGATTGTGCTTTCTGCTCCGCCTGCCAAAACAACATCGCTTCTTCCACAGCGGATATTATCAAGTGCGTCTCCAATTGCGTCAGTGCCGCTTGCACATGCAGTTGCAATTGTGTGAGTTGCGCCGTGAATGCCAAAGTTCATGCTAACATTTGCAGCAGCTTCGTTTGGAATAAGCTCTGGAATTGTCATTGGAGGAACACGTTTGCCTTCGCTCTGATAATATTAATACAGCTGTCTTCTGTTGTTTCAAAGCCGCCAATTCCTACACCAAGATATACGCTTGCATTTTTCAAATCTTCTGTTCCTGCAAGGTTCGCATCATCAATTGCCATCTTAGCCGCAGCAACAGCAAACTTAGAAAAGCGTGCCATCTTGCGTGCGTTCTTAGAATCCATGTAATCGTCTGAATTAAAATTCTTAACTTCAGCAGCATACTTCACTGTGAAATTAGTAGTATCAAAGTGAGTGATTAAACCAATGCCGCTCTTGCCAGCCTTAACAGCCGCCCAAGTTTCATCAACACTATTTCCAACTGGAGAAACACAACCCATTCCTGTAATTACAACTCTACGCATATTCTTTTACTCCTTAATCTCATTGTCATGAGCTTATTTTTTCTATAGTTGAGTTTATTACAAACATCAACCTTCTATCTGTTTAGATAATCCATAAACTCAGATGACAATGGTTTGGGTCCTGCCGCGGCTCTCGTGGTGACGAGAAGTAAAAAAGCCGAAAGTGGCACCCTAACCATTGCCATCTGAGTTCTTATAATATAAATAAATTCTTACTTATATTTTATAACAAACTCAAGCTTGCATGTTTAACAGCCCATGCCGCCGTCAACGCCAATAACCTGGCCTGTAACATAAGAACTAAGAGGACTTGCCAAATACAAAACAGTATTCGCAACATCTTCTGTAGTGCCCGCCCTCTTCAACGGAATCTGATTCACCCAAGCAGTGCGAAGTTCTTCCTTCAAAACCTTAGTCATATCAGTGTCAATAAATCCTGGAGCAACACAGTTCACTCTTACGCCACGCGAGCCAACCTCTTTAGCCAAGCTCTTGCTGTACGCAATAAGTCCGCCCTTGCTTGCAGAATAGTTAACCTGACCGCCTTCGCCATGAATGCCAACAATTGACGACATGTTA
>JBAXYY010000174.1:0-3536 GCA_041670585.1 Treponema sp.
CTGTGTAGATTATAGACTCGCTTCCATTATGCCAGAAGTTTTCAATCACCCTAACGCCGCCGCCAAAAGCCACTCCGTTGTCCAAAGTGTATGTGTACGCGACATTTTCTCCAATGTATGGCTTAAGCATAAGGCTTGTTGACACATCAGCAGAAAAAGTTATGCCGTGCTGTGCAAAACCCGAAGAAAGCCCCGCAACTAAACCTAATGAAAGTAAAACGCATAAAACTGATTTTTTACTCATAATGTTGCCTCCATGTAAAAGATCTTCTAAATAAAATCTACCATTCTTATACATCATTATGAAGAAAATATTTATTTTTTCTCTAAAAAAAAACTGCCACCTACTTAAAAAGCAAGTGGCAGTATTATTCAATTAAGCATCAGCTAAACCTTATTTTTTCCAAGGGTTCTTGCGGATGAATGTTTCGTTTCTTTCATAGCCAACAGAGATAATGCTTACTGGAGTCTTTACAAAGTCTTCAATGTATTCAACATAGTCCCTTGCGTTCTTTGGAAGCTTGCTGTATGAGCGGCATTCCTTAAGTGATTTTTTCCAGCCTGGGAACTTCTCTAGAATTGGCTTTGCTTTTTCCATGCTGTCTACATTTGCTGGGAAGTCTGTTACAATTTTTCCGTCAATGTCGTAGGCAACACATGCTTCTATTTGGTCCATTGTGTCGTATATGTCAAGGTGTGTTAGAACAAGGCTGTCTAGGCTGTTAACACGGCAGGCATATCTTAACGCAACTAGGTCAAGGTAACCGCAGCGTCTTGCGCGTCCTGTTGTTACTCCGTACTCGCGTCCTGTGTCACGCACATATTTGCAAAGTTCGCCTTCGCTTGTGCTGTTGAATTCAGTTGGCATTGGTCCGTTTCCAACACGTGTTTCATAAGCTTTGAATACGCCAAGTATTTTGTCCAAGTCGTGAGGGCCTATTCCACAGCCAGTTGCGGCACCTGCTGCGCAAGAAGCGCCAGAGCTTACGTAAGGGTAAGTTCCGCTGTCTATGTCCAGCATTGCTCCCTGTGCGCCTTCAAACAAGATGTTCTCTTTGCGGTATTCCCACATTTTTTCTGTCAAGTCTACGCGCATTTTTATAAGCTGGTCTTTGTATTTGTTCAAGAACTCTAAATCTTCGCCTTCAAATTCAGACATCTTTGCAGTCCAGTCAAGGTCTGCCAAACGAAGCCCGTCTCTGTGCGCCTTTTCACTGTATGCAATGCCAATTCCGCTTCCTGTTGTTCCAATTGGTCTTTTGCGTGCAGCGTCGCGGTCTTTGTCCATCTGGCGGTAGCGTGGAAGAATGATATGCGCGCGGTCAGAAATAAATACACGGCCTTCCCAGTTGATTCCGTTGTCTTTTAACATTTGAAGTTCTTTAAAGAGCTTTTCTGGATCAATAACCATTCCAGCTCCAAGAAATACAGATTTCTCTGGATAGAGAATACCACTCGGTACCTGATGAAGGGCATACTGTTTTCCGTCAACAACAATTGTATGTCCGGCGTTAGGGCCGCCTGCATAACGAACAACGTACTTAGCGTTTTCAGCAAGGTAATCTACGATTTTTCCTTTGCCTTCATCACCCCACTGGGCACCGATTACTACAACTTTCATTTTTTTCCTATCCTCCAAATCTATATTGCGTAAGCATTTATTTTTGCTTACTGCATTGATTCAAAATAAAAAAAGCCGACCTTCTTATAAAAAAGGTTCGGCATTAAAAATTACTCAGCGTGTATTCCTGTATTTTTTACAATGACATCATGCGCACTGCCTTCGTTTATTGTAACTTGTGAAACAAGTGTAAGTTTTGCTTTTTGCTGAAGTTCTGGAATTGTCAAAGCTCCACAGTTGCACATTGTATGGGCAACCTTGCTTATTGACATTGCGACATTGTCATGCAAATGCCCGGCGTATGGAACGTAACTGTCTACACCTTCCTCAAAAGAAAGCTTCTTGTCGCCGCCCATGTCGTATCTTTGCCAGTTGCGCGCCCTGTTAGAGCCTTCGCCCCAGTATTCCTTTACATAGTTGCCGTTTACAACAAGCTTGTTTGTAGGGCTTTCGTCAAATCTTGCGAAGTAACGTCCAAGCATTACAAAATCAGCGCCCATTGCAAGCGCCAATGTTATATGGTAGTCATGCACAATTCCGCCGTCAGAGCAGATTGGCACATAAACGCCTGTCTTTGCGTAGTATTCATCGCGTGCCTTTGCAACTTCAATTGTAGCAGTTGCCTGTCCGCGTCCAATGCCCTTTTGCTCACGTGTAATGCAGATTGAACCGCCGCCAATGCCAATCTTTACAAAGTCAGCGCCGTTCTCTGCCAAAAAGTCAAAGCCTTCTTTATCCACAACGTTTCCGGCTCCAACTCTTACGTCTTTGCCAAACTTGTCGTGAATGTCGTGAAGAGAGCGCGCCTGCCATTCAGTGAAACCTTCTGAAGAGTCAAGGCACATTACGTCAACACCAGCTTTTAGCAAGGCAGGAACTCTTTCCATGTAGTCCCTTGTGTTTATTCCAGCGCCAACAATGTAGCGGTGGTTGCTGTCAAGCAGTTCTTTTGGATGGACTTCGTGGCTGTCAAAATCCTTTCTGAACACTAATGAAATAAGGTGATTGTTCTTGTCAATTATAGGGAGCTGGTTAATCTTGTGCTTCCAAATCAAATCGTTTGCGTCGTTTAAGCTTATTCCGTCCTGTCCTGTTACAAGTGATTTGAACGGTGTCATGTAGTCGCGAACAAGTGAATTTGCAGGCAAGTAGTTTATGCGGAAGTCCCTTTCTGTAATGATTCCCTCAAGCTTTCCGTGAGCAGTGCCGTCGTCTGTTACAGCTATTGTGCTGTGGCCTGTTCTTTTAATTAAAGATTCAACTTCTTCCAAAGTCTGGTCTGGCTTAATGTTGCTGTCTGAATTTACAAATCCTGCTTTGTATGATTTTACACGCGCAACCATTGCCGCCTGGTTTTCTATTGACTGCGAGCCAAAGATGAAGCTTATTCCGCCCTCTTTTGCAAGAGCAATTGCAAGCTTGTCATCAGAAACTGACTGCATAACAGCGCTTACCATTGGAATGTTCATTGAAAGGCTGCTTTGTTCACCAGCTTTTTTGTTGAATCTAACAACTGGAGTTTTAAGTGAAACATGTTCAGGAATGCAGTCTGCAGAAGTATATCCTGGCACCAGGAGATACTCACCAAAAGTATGTGACGGTTCGTCAAAGTAATAAGCCATTTGGCACCTCGTTAAAATTGTGATGCTTTAGCAGTATATAGAAAAACGTGACTTATGTAAACGACAAATATAACAGTAAAAAAAAAGCCCCGCAAGCATTGCTGCAAGCGGAGCCTTTCTTAATAAACATTCACAATTAGTAATTATTTTTATTCTTTGTCTTTTTTAGCGTCCTTTTTAGCATGCCTTGTTGTCTTCTTCGCAGGCTTCTTTTCGTCTTTTGAAGCGCTGTCTTTTGCAGAAGGTTTTGCGCCATCAGAAGACTTTGAATCTGTTGTTGCAACATCTGTAGA
>JBAXYY010000175.1:0-3474 GCA_041670585.1 Treponema sp.
AGAAAACTTCTTGAAGATTACTTTGGTCCAGAAATGCACTTTGAAAAAAACAGCGACATGGAAGGCTTGCGTATTCCTCACTTCTACAGCGCATTCTACGTTTACAAATACTCAACTGGAATTTCCGCAGCATTGGCACTTGCAAAACGAGTAACAGAAGGTGGCAAAAAAGAACGTGACGACTACTTCAAGTTCCTAAAGTCAGGCGGCTCACGCTACCCAATTGAAAGCTTAAAAGTTGCCGGTGTTGATATGAAAAGCACAGAGGCAATTCAGTCTGCGCTAGACACATTCAAAGACTTGGTGAATCAGCTTGAGAAGTTGCTGAAGTAGAATAATTTTAAATTATTTTTTATATAACAGCTTGTAATTTTTTACAGGCTGTTTTTTTATTTATTTGCATTTCTAAAAGCATAATTTTTTAGATGCGCCCTTATTATCTAAATTTCTTCCAAAAATATTTTCCTAAAGTTTTCACCCTAACAAGCCGATAATAGAATAAGAGGTGTAATATCTATGGTTTCAGTAGCAGATTTTATAAACTGTCCAAAAGTTGATGTACACAATCATTTGAACTTGGGAATGAGGTACGCGTCGTATGTACCGTGGGCAGGATTTTATATTCCAAACTTTCCAAGAAAATTAAACGGTCTTGAAGATATGCACGAAAACATAATTGGGCCGTACACAAGACCTCGTGTAAAAACCGCAAAAGATGTTGAAGATGTAATTACGCTTTCTATAAAAGATGCAATTGCGGACGGAGTTAAAGTTCTTGAAGGTTCAGTTGACATTCAGTTTGTTCACCACCTTGGAGGAACAGAGCAGCTTGCCGAGCTTGTCACAAAAATTGTGAATAAATTTAAATCACAGATTTTGTTTTTGCCAGAGCTTGGCATGGGAAAAACTTTTTGCATGGAAAAAATTCAAAAGTGGGTCCCAGATTTACTTAAGACTGGCGTATTTAAAAGCATAGACTTGTACGGTCCAGAAGTAGAAGACGGACTTGATGATTTTAAAAACATCTACGAGCTTGCAGGAAAACTTGGAATAAAAAAGAAGGCGCACGTTGGAGAATTCAGCGATGCAAATTCAGTACTACGCTTTATAGAAATATTTGATCTTAATGAAGTTCAACACGGAATTGGAGCGGCGCAAGATCCTAAAGCAATGAAGTTCCTTGCAGACCACCACATAAGATGCAACATTTGTCCAGAAAGCAACGTAATGCTAGGCGCAGTAGACTCTTACAAAAACCATCCTATTCGTAAAATGGTTGACGCAGGAATTGATTGCACAATCAACACAGACGACTTGCTTTTGTTCAACAAATTAAACAGCGAGCAATGCGTGGAGCTTGTAAAAGCCGGCTTGTTTACAACCCAAGAGCTTCAGTCCATGCTAAAGTCCCAGGCTGATAAATATAATAAGTAAATAAAAATAAGTAAGCACCACGGATGGTGCGTTCTAATGTAAATAGACCATCAGCAGCATTATGTCGCTATTTCTAATACCGCTTATTCTAGAGGCTTGCCCCAAAGTAAGCGGTCTTATTTTTTCAAGCTTGCCACGTGATTCCGAAGAAAGTGAAACTATTTTTCCATAATCAAAATTAAGAGGAATCCTTGTGTTTTCCATGCGGTGCATTTTTGCAACACGGGCATCTTGCTTTTCAATATAGTATCTGTACTTAAAATCTTCCTGAGCTTCTTCCCAAACTTCATCAGCAAGCCCTGGGTTTTCTGCGCTTGGATTTTTTATCAGCAGCTCAACTGCGTCATCAACTTCTGAATATTTATTGTGCATTACATCAAGCTGCTCTTTTGTGCAAAGACCAACTTTAAAAGCCTTCTCACGTAAGCGGCGGTCGGCGGTGTCATGGCGCAACTTCAACCTATACTCTGCACGGGCTGTGAACATTCTGTAAGGCTCTTTTGTTCCAAGAGTCACAAGGTCGTCAATTAAAACACCAATGTACGCTTCGTCCCTTCCAAGAATAAGCGGCTCGTAATTTGGAATTGTGTTAAATTCATTAAAGCCGTTTTCCTTCTGAACTTTTTCCATTTCTTCAGAAAGCTGTTTTGTTTCTCTTGCGGAAATATCTGCAAAAAGTTTTAGCTGCTCTGAATTAAAATTAGGCTTAGGCTGGAAGCGGTTAGGCTCTGCGCTTGCAGGAGACGAGCTGATGTTAGAATTAGAAACACAAAGAGGGCCGCATTTTTTTATATGCTCACGTGCATACAATCCAGCATTTATTCCTGCAACAAGCCCTTGACCTGCCGCCTCTTCATAACCGCTTGTTCCGTTAATCTGACCTGCGTCAAAAAGACCGGCGACTCTTTTAGTTTCAAGTGAAGGGTACAATTGCGTTGGCTCAACATAATCATATTCTACAGCGTAACCAGGACGGCTCACTGTGCATTTTTCAAAACCAGGCAATGTCCTTAAAAATTCATCCTGCACTTCTTCCGGCAAAGAAGATGAAAGTCCGTTCAAATAAATTTCATCAGTTTCAAGACTTTCTGGCTCTATAAAAAGCTGATGCCTGTCTCTTTCTTTAAATCGCATAACCTTGTCTTCAATGGAAGGGCAGTAGCGCGGACCAACACCGTGAATCTTTCCGCTGTACAATGGAGAGCGAGAAATGTTAGCACGAATAATTTTATGCGTCTCTTCATTTGTGTAAAGCAAATAGCAAGGGACCATTGGCCTTGTAATTTTTTCATCATCAAAACTAAATGGAATAACTTCATCATCACCAGGCTGAATATCAAAAGAAGAAAAATCAATTGTGTGCTTTAATATTCTTGGAGGAGTTCCAGTCTTAAGTCTTCCTGTTGTAAAGCCCAAACGGTTCAAGCTTTCTGTTAAACCAAACGCGCCGCCTTCACCAAGACGGCCGCACGGAGCATCGTACTCGCCAATAAAAATTCTGCCGCCTAAAAAAGTTCCTGTTGTTAAAACGCAAGAGCGCACTGGAATAACACGACCGCGTTCTGTAACAACGCCAATTATCTTCTGCCTCATGCCGCTCTTAGACGCAGCCGTTGCATATTCGTAAGAAGAGCTGCCACGTTTTTCTCCAGGGATTGTTCCAACTTCAGCAGAACTGTCGCTGCCTTCTGGAAGTGCAGTTGAGCTTGCAACAGTAAGAATATCAACAGCAGTGTCCATCAATGTAAAAAGATTTGGAGATGTTTCCAAAGTGTGACGCGCCAAACCAGAGTAAACAATTTTATCAGCCTGAGAGCGTGGAGCTTGAACAGCCGGCCCCCTGCTTTTATTTAACATTCTAAACTGAATCATTGAACGGTCAATAAGTTTTGCCATCTCGCCGCCCAATGCATCTATCTCACGAACAATATTTCCTTTTGCAATTCCACCAATCGAAGGGTTGCAAGACATTCTACCAATTGAATCAATTGTCTGAGTAATCAAAAGTGTTTTCAAACCCATGCGTGCAGAAGCAAGCGC
>JBAXYY010000176.1:0-3335 GCA_041670585.1 Treponema sp.
ACAAAAGCACATCCTGTACTTTTGTTCACGCGAGTTTTGATTTTCGTCGCATAACGGGGCGCCGAAAAAAACTCGCCTTACTAACACGCCATCCATGGCTTGTGTTTTTATTTTTCATAGAAATGTTTCATTAAGTAATACGCTTGCGACTTCTTGTTCCACCACTCAAATTTCATTATCATTACATCATGCGTAAATTCAAAGTAGTTTCCCCTTATGAACCTGCCGGCGACCAGCCGCAAGCTATTGACAAATTAGTTGACGGCTTTTTAGCGGGCGACAAATATCAAACATTAAAAGGCGTAACTGGCAGCGGCAAAACTTTTACAATGGCAAAAATAATAGAAAAAGTGCAGCGGCCTACTTTAATCATAAGCCACAACAAAACACTTTCCGCACAGCTCTACCGCGAATTTAAAACATTCTTTCCAGAAAACGCTGTTGAATATTTTGTATCATACTACGACTACTACCAGCCGGAAGCTTACGTTCCAGCAAGAGACCTTTATATAGAAAAAGACGCGGCCATAAATGATGAAATAGACAAGCTTCGTTTAGCCGCAACGTACAGCCTAATGGAAAGACGCGATGTAATTGTTGTGGCAACAGTCAGCTGCATCTACGGCTTAGGAATGCCAGAATTGTACAAAGGAATGAGAATACACGTAGAAAAAGGCGACACTTTAGACACGCACGAATTTGCCACAAGGCTTATCTCGCTTCAATATTCAAGAAACGACATGGTTTTACAAAGAGGAAACTTTAGAATAAAAGGCGACACGCTTGAAGTTTTCCCTCCATACATGGAAACAGATGAATCATATAAAATAGAACTAGACTTTGACACAGTATCAAGAATAAGAAGAGTCAACTCTTTGACAGGAGAAACTATAGAGGAGCTTGACGAACTGCAGCTCTACCCGGCCAAGCACTTTGTTGTTCCACACGACATGCTCTTAACCGCAACAGAAAGAATACAAAACGAACTTACAGAACGCCTAGAGGAACTTAGAAGCAAAGGCAAAATGCTAGAAGCAGAGCGATTAAAGACACGCACAACTTACGACTTGGAAATGATGAAGGAAATGGGCTACTGTTCGGGCATAGAAAATTATTCTGCGCCAATTGCAGGAAGAGCAAAAGGAGAGCCGCCTGCAACTTTACTGCACTATTTTCCAGACGACTTTCTTTGCATGATTGACGAAGCGCACGTTACAGTTCCACAAATAGGCGCAATGTACGAAGGCGACAGAAGCCGCAAGCAAAACTTAATTGACTTTGGATTCCGCCTGCCCAGCGCGCTTGACAACCGCCCTCTAAAAATTGACGAGTTCACAAAGAAGATGAACCAGGTGATTTTTGTAACTGCAACTCCACGCCCAGAAGAAATAAAAAAATCCTCTCAAGTTGTGGAGCAGCTCATTCGTCCAACAGGCCTTCTTGACCCAATCATTGAAGTTCGACCAAGCGAAGGCCAAATGCAGGACATCTACAATGAAATAAAAAAGCGCATTGCAAAAAACGAGCGCTCACTTGTGCTCACCCTTACAAAAAAAATGGCGGAAGATTTAACAGACTACTTGAAGGGCTTGAATTTAAAAGTGCAGTACATTCACAGCGAAGTTGACACTTTTGAAAGAGTTGAAATTTTAAAGGGACTGCGTTCTGGCGAGTACGATGTTTTAATAGGAATAAATTTGCTACGCGAAGGAATTGATTTGCCAGAAGTTTCATACATTGCACTTCTTGACGCGGACAAGATTGGCTTTTTAAGAAGCGCCACCGCCCTAATCCAAATAATAGGAAGAGCCGCAAGAAATTCAAACGGAACAGTTGTAATGTACGCAGACAGAATGAGCGACGCTATGAAGGAAGCAATCACAGAGACAAAACGCCGCCGTGAAATTCAAGAGCAGTATAACAAGGAGCACAACATTACTCCAAAGACAATTATAAAAGCAGTTGAAGATATTCTTGTTCATGAAAAGAAAGACGCAGAAGAAAACGCCGCTGTTGAACTGAACGTGCTAAAAAAATCAGCGAATCTTTTTGTGCCAGCCCAGCGCAACAAATTAATAAAAGCGCTTAAGAACGAAATGACAGAATGCGCAGACCGACTTGACTATGAAAGCGCCGCCGCCATACGCGACCAAATTGCCGACATAGAAAAAACTTACGGAAAATAAAAAGATTGACTATGCAAATAAAGTTTGTCATTCAGACCAAAGTGCAGGAATCTGTTTATTTACATATATTGCTAAATTAAAAATCAAAAAAAATCCCGTCCTAGAAATTAGGGCGGGTTCTAAACGGCATTAGAAAAAAGCTTACTTTGCTTCAGCTTCTTTTTTAGCGCCGGCATTTGCTGGAACTACATTAACTTTCTTTGTTACAAAGCCACTGCGAAGACAGCGTGTGCAAACATTGATTGTTCTTGTTGTACCATCCAAATCAACCTTTACTCTTACAAGATTAGGTTTCCAAGTACGATGTGTATGATTAAAAGTTTTGCTAACTTTAAAACCGTGCTGAGGATGTTTTCCACAAATATCACATGATTTAGACATATTTATTACCTACCTTAAACAAAATACGCGTGAGTTTGACTATATTACAAAATTCATGGCTTTCTGTCAATAACTCTAGAACTTTAGTGTAAGCCCGTCATAACCTGGAGCAACAGTGCCGCCGTTTTTCACAATCATTTTTAGATTCTGATATTTTGCAAGAGCTGATTTTATATATTTCACTATTTCCTTGTTTGAAGAGTCATGGCATATATGCGTAAGATATGTATGTTTTGCGCATATTTTATCAGCACAAGACAATGCCTGGTCAAAAGAAAAATGTGTTGAGTGAGGCCTTATTCTTAAGCCGTCAACTACAAGGTGCTCAATAATCCCAGCGTTGTCTAAAATAAATTTCACTGATGAATCTGGAACAACATTGCAGTCTGTTAAATAAACCGCGCTATGTTTTTTTCCATCTGATTCAAATCTACTAAAAAGCCAGCCTGAATCTTTTAAAGTGCCGTGCATTATTGGAACAGGAAGTATTTGAACAGTGCCTATTTTAAGAGGATTTTCCGCAGTGAGTTTTTCACAATCTTCCATATCAAGCTTTGGTTTTCCGCCCCCTTCTTTTGGAGGAGTAAAAATATATGAGAATCTTGAATGTACATCTTCAATTGTATTTGTGTTTGCATAAATTGGAAGAGGCTTAGTTTCTTTTCTGTAACTTTCGCAGCAAGTGCAGCCATCATGTTTTGGAGGCCTAACAGAACTGAATATACGCAAGTCGTCAAGTCCGTGAAGATGGTCGGCGTGGCTGTGTGT
>JBAXYY010000177.1:0-3329 GCA_041670585.1 Treponema sp.
GCAACTGGCTCAATGGTCGGCTGCAGAAATGTTTCCAACCAGGCAATCTTCAGCTTACGAGGAAAGCCAGAAAATATGTACGGCAGAAAGCAAAGCGACATTTACAAGAACGAAGAGCTTTACAACTTGATGATGGCGCTTGGAATAGAGACGGACATTGCAGGCCTTCGCTACAACAAAATTGTAATTGCAACTGATGCTGATAACGACGGCTTCCATATTAGAAACCTTGTTCTTACATTCTTTTTGGGATTCTTTGAAGAGCTTGTTACAAACGGGCGTGTTGTAATTCTTGAGACACCTTTGTTCAGGGCAAGAAATAAAAAAGACACAATATACTGCTACAGCGAGGACGAACGCGACAAGGCAATTAAAAAGCTAGGTTCTGGTGTTGAGGTCACAAGGTTCAAGGGACTTGGAGAAATCAGCCCTTCTGAATTTGGACAGTTCATTGCTCCAGAGACAATGCACCTTACTCCTGTTGAAGTGCAGGCTCTAAAAAATGTGCCGCCTCTTTTAAGCTTTTACATGGGCAAGAATACTCCAGAGCGCAGAACATTTATAGAAAAGCATTTGAGTTCAGATATAGACGCATAACATTCTTATTAAGGAAAAGAGAAATGGCATTTGTAAAAAATATTTTTGACAAGAACTTCATAGAATACGCAAGCTACGTTATTCGCGATCGTGCAATTCCAGACTTGGAAGACGGCCTTAAGCCTGTGCAGCGAAGAATACTCCACACGCTTTTTGAAATTGACGATGGAAAATTCCACAAGGTAGCAAACGTTGTAGGTCAGTGCATGAAGTACCACCCTCATGGTGACGCTTCAATAGGAGACGCTCTTGTTGTCTTGGCAAATAAGGAAATCTTCATAGAAAAGCAGGGCAACTTTGGAAACATATACACTGGCGACCGTGCCTCTGCTCCCCGTTACATTGAGTGCCGCATACGTGCAATCGCAAAAGACTTCATGTACAATCCAAACATCACTCAGTATGTTCCAAGCTATGACGGCAGAAGCAAAGAGCCTGTTGTGTTCAGAGCAAAGCTTCCTATTGTGCTAATAATTGGCGCTGAAGGAATTGCAGTTGGCATGAGCACAAAAATATTGAGCAACAATATAAAAGAAGTTATTGAAGCAGAAATACACGCGCTTAAAAAAGAGCCGTTTAAACTTTACCCTGACTTTCCAACAGGCGGCTTAATAGACGTAAGCAACTACAACGACGGCAACGGCAAATTAGTTACACGCGCAAAATTGGACTTGAGCGATGAAAAGAAAATTGTAATCACCGAATTGCCTTATGGCAGCACAACAGAATCTTTAATCAACTCTGTAGAAAACGCCGCTAAAAACGGCAAGGTGAAAATCTCTTCAATCAACGACTACACAAGCGACCATGTTGAAGTGGAAATAAAGCTTCCACGCGGAGTCTACGCTGATGATGTTGTAAAAAGCCTATACGCATACACTGAATGCGAGCAGACCGTGAACTGCCAGCTTCTTGTTATAAAAGACAACATGCCGCAAGTAATGTCTGTTACAGAAATAATAGAGTACCATGCAAAAAAACTTACAGGCATTTTAAAAGACGAGCTTAACTTTGAAGCGTCGCAGCTTACAGAACGTCTTCATATGCGCACTCTTGAGCGGATATTTGTTGAAGAAAGAATCTACAAAAAAATCGAGCAGATGAAAACTCAAGATAGCGTTGTAAAAGCTGTTCTTGACGGATTCAAGCCTTTTAAAAATGAGCTTGTTCGCGATATTACTCCAGAAGATGTGGACACTCTTTTAAAAATACCGATCAGAAGAATTTCCCTTTACGATATGAACAAAAATAAAGAGGAAGTTGCCGCAATTAACAGCCGGCTTCGTGAAATAAACAAGCTCTTAAAAAATTTAACAGCGTATGCAATCACATACTTGAACGGAATGCTTGCTAAATTCAAGCCTGAAGAACTGGTGCGCCATACTCAAGTTAAAAAGTTCAACGCAGTAGATGTAAAGGATGTCATAAAACGCGACATGCCTCTTCGCTATGACGACAAGGGCTATATTGGAACAAGCATAAATGGTGGAACCGAGCTTTTAAAAGTTTCTTCAATAGACAGAATCTTCTTCGTAAGAAAGGGCGGAATATTCAGCGTGTGCGATGTGCCGGAAAAACTGTTTGTTGACACCGGGCTTTGGTACTGCAACTTCGCAGAGAAGGACCTTATAAATCCAGTGCTGTTCACAATAATCTACCGCGATCCAAAGACAAAATTCTCTTACATAAAGCGTTGCCATGTAAACGCATGGATTATGAACAGGGACTATTTCTTTGCTCCAGACGGCATGGAAGTTCTGCACGTGGACACTCGTGAGAAATTTGAATTCACGCTTCACTATATAAAAAAGCCAAGAATCAAAACTATTGAAGAAAAATTCAAAGCGCAGGACTATTTGGAAAAAGGTCTAAAGTCAGGCGGCGTAAGGTTAAGCCCGCGCGAAACTGATACAATTGAAGTCCAGCCTTTAGACGGGCAGGCGGCGTTGTTCTAAAATAAATTAACAGAGGATTTTATTATGAAACAAAATAAGAAGCCTAGCTACAAAATTATGCTTGCAGTGTTGGATCAATGCTCAAAGAAGAATTTAATGAAAGCCGTTTTCTCAATCTTTGCTTACTCCATAATTGAATCTGTTATTTTTATTTTGACAATGATTCCTTTTGTAGGCTCAATGACTTCTAGCGGCACTTCAATAACGGCCGCTGTTTCTGTTTCAACAAAAATATATGTGCTCACTCTTGTTTTGTTTATAATAGCTTGCGTTGTAATAATGATGTTGAATTACGGGCTTACAGTTGTAATGTCAAGAATGGTTGAAAAAAACTATGTCACAATTGGTCATTTGTTCAGCGGATTTAAAAGCGATAAAAGAATTTTAAAAGCGGGCATAATTTTTACTTTCCTGTTTGCGCTTGGAACAGTAATAACTGTGGCCCTTCTTCTTGCCTTCAACATTAAAATTGATGCCACCTCGTTAACAGATGAAAATCTATATTCCACAGTCGTAGTTGTGTTTTGCATTTTCAGCTTAACAATGCTAGTCCTTCTTTTGCCATTTGTTTTTGTTTGGGTCATTCTATACACTGATAAAAAAATAAAACCTTTTGCGGCGTTCAAAAAAAGCTTCAAACTTTTATTCAGCCATGTCTTCCATTTCATAGGCTTTGTCTTAATTTCCGGCGGAATAAATTTGATTATAACAATTGTTGTAACAGTTCTTTCTTCCTTTATTCCTTCAAATGCTTCATCAGCAATGCAGCTCTTGTCA
>JBAXYY010000178.1:0-3259 GCA_041670585.1 Treponema sp.
AACAAGAACATTATAATTTACAACATGGAAAATTTTCAATGCACGCCCTATGATTAACGCAGGACCTACAAGATTTCCAGCCAGAATAAATCTTGAGACTATTTGATTAACATGCTGTTCGTTTTTATCATAGAAGTCTAAATTGCTAGATTTATTCATAAACTTCCTTAATTAAATATTACTTTAATTTTACTCCAATAAATCGCATTTGTAAATTATTCTATCTTGTAATTGCATGAAAAAGGCATTTGTCAAAACATTCACCGCATCGTATGCATTCTCTGTCATTTATTTTAAGCGCATTCATTTTGCATGAAAACGTGCAGGCGTTACAATGACAGCATTTAGTTTCATCAACTTTAATTCCAAAAATTGCAACTTTATTAAACAAAGAATAAATTGCTCCAAGCGGACAAATATATTTGCAGAACGGTCTAAAAATAAATATTGAGCAAATAATTAAGACAATTGCCACAACACTTTTCCAATTAAATAAAAAACCAATTGCATTTCTTAAATATTCATTTGTAAGCGTTAAAAACCATCCAGCAGAAACAGTGCCTGCCGGACATATCCAGGAACAAAATACAGGCGAACCAATACCGTCTCTAAAATAAATAATCAAAGGTGCAACAACGCACATTAAAACTAAAATGACATATTTTGCTAAAGACGCGCCTCTTGAAATATTTAACAGTGTTTTTGTTTTAGGAACTTTCTTAGTTGGAATTTTATAAAGCAGCTCTTGTACAAATCCAACAGGACACAAAAAAGCGCAGACAGCTCTTCCTAAAAAAGTGCCTATAAGTAAAAGAAAGCCTGTTATAAAAAAAGGAAACTTTCCATTAGAAATTGTTGACTGCAATGAGCCAAGCGGGCAAGAAGCAATAGCACCTGGGCAAGAGTAGCAGTTCAAGCCAGGAACACATACATTTTTTGTAGGAGCACGGGATATTGTTCCTTTAAACCAGTTACGCACATCTGCGTTATAAACGAGCATTGAAATTATTTGAACAGCATGACGATGCTTGTAAATTTTTTCAGCCAATTCCTATGCACTCCATACAAATAAAAACAGCTTTTCTAAAAATTGCAACACAGTCACCAAAAATAATTCCTAACACAATTAAAATTATACTCACCGACAATAAAATCATTTGCAAATTTGAAAGGCTGAATTCTTTTATTGATATAATTGACTTCTTATTTATAAACTCAAATTTTGAATTATTGTTTTTGAGTATTTTATTTTTAATATATGAAATTAAATTACTCTTCATAGCCTTTTATAAAATCTTTTAATTCAGATTCAGGCATCATTCCAACTTGAACTTTTAATATTTTTCCTTCTGGAGAAACTAAAAAAGAAGCTGGTATTCCTTCAACACCATATTTAAAAGCCGCTGCATTTCCTTTTTCATCTAGACCACATGTAAAAGTGTAGTTATTTTTTTTCATAAAAGAAAGACAGTTCTTCTTAGAGTCAGAAACACAAACTGCTAAGAATTTCATCTTAGGATTTTTTTGTGAATCAAGCTTTTTTGAAAGTTTATCAAGTCCAGGAAGCTCTCTTACACAAGGCGGACACCATGTTGCCCAAAAGTGCACAAACACAGCCTGTCCTTTTAATGAAGAAAGTGTTACTGAAGTTCCATCAGTAAGAGTAACTGTAAAGTCTGGAGCTTTATCGCCTATTTTAACCGACTGAGAAAATAGAGCTGAAGTTGATAATAAAACTCCAAGTAAAATTACAAGAATAGATTTTTTCATAATAAATAATTCCTTTTGTAGAAATAAATGATTAGAACAAGAATCAACTTGTAACTAAATTTTAAAAACTCTTTGCTGTTAAATATTCAAGAATTACTTGAACAGCGCCTTCTTTTCCAATAGGAGCAGTGTTTATACATAAATCATAAGCTGTTGCATTTGTATAATCAGCATCTGCCTCTTTATGAACAACTTTTGATGATGTAATGAATATTCTAATAGCATTTTTATATGAAGATAAAACAGTGTTCGCTTTGCAAGAAAGAAAAATACAACTTTCTTTTTCGCTTATTGCTTTTATTTTTTCCACAGCGTCTTCTGCTTTTTTACATTCCAATGCCTTAAGATCGTATATTTTCATGCGAAGTCTTTTTGAAAGAATTTCAGCTGTTTCTTCACCACCGCTTTTTTTCTCACATTCAATAGTGAAAATCAATTTGTCTGCCATAACTTTAACCCCGTAAATAAAAAGAAAAGAACATACTTACAATAATTCGATAGGATTCTGTTGAAACACATTTTTTCTTCTATAATATATTTATGTATACATAATAACAGAAAAATGAAATCTCGTCAAAAGTGGAAAATCAAAAATATGAAAAATAAGTTCAAAAGAAATTTTGTCTTATAAATTCTAAAAATAAACAAAACCCTTTTGACTAGTAAGACTGTAGAAATTATTCTATAATGCAAACCAAAACAAAATGATAACGAGGTTAAATAAATGAAAAATCTTTTTGAGCCAGGCGAACAAATAGAAACAACAGTAGTTGCAATTTCAAAAGACACAGTTTTCTTAGACTTAAGTTTAAAAAGCGAAGGCTTAATGGATAAAGCTGAAGTAACAGATGAAGATGGCAATGTAAAAGTAAAAGTTGGCGATAAAATAAAAGTTTACTTCACACAAGTAAAAGACGATGAATTTTATTTTACATCAAAACTTTCTGGCGACAAAGCAGACAAATCAGTTCTAGAAAATGCCTATAAAAACAGCATACCTATTGAAGGCCATGTTGAAAAAGAAATTAAAGGCGGATTTGAAGTTCTTATTGGAACAACACGCGCTTTCTGCCCTTACTCTCAAATGGGCTACAAGCAAAAAGGCGAGCCTGCTTCTTTTATTGGCAAACATCTGACATTTAAAATTCAAGAATACAAAAATGACGGAAGAAACGTTCTTGTTTCAAACCGCGCAATTTGTGAAATGGAAGAAAATGAAAAGCTTGTAAAAATAGAACAGACTCTCAAAGTTGGAATGACAGTAAAAGGCACTGTAAAAACTTTGCAAGACTACGGCGCATTTGTTGATGTTGACGGCTTCCAAGCATTGCTTCCTATTTCAGAAATCAGCCATGCACGTGTACAAGACATACATTCTGTTTTAAAAGAAGGCCAGGAGATTGAAGTTAAAATAATCAAAGCTGACTGGAAAAACGAAAGAATGTCTTTAAGCATGAAGGCTTTGGAAGAAGATCCATGGGATTCAGTT
>JBAXYY010000179.1:0-3190 GCA_041670585.1 Treponema sp.
AACACGTCGAATAAGCTTTGTCTGAGGATTTATTGAAAGCTTAATTTGCCTGAATGCTTCGGCAGAGCTTCTTCTGTTTAAAATAAGAACCACAACTTTTTCATCGCTGCCTTCTTCTAAAGGGACTGCATCCTGCCCTGTCTCGTAAGCGATTGTGTAATAACGGCTCATAAGGTTAAGACCTTGAGGAGTCGCTAAACTTGCCGCTCCTGCTCCTGAGCTGTTTGCTGTCTGTTGAAGAACGGCTGAATATCCAGGAAGATAAATTGTCAAATCATCGCCATTAAAAAGAATTACCTGGTCCTGTGGATTTGTGAAATCAATTCTAAGCATTTCAGGTCTCTTAAAGCTTACTTTTCCAGACATATCTGTTTTGCCGGCAGTAATGTCAACAGTTGCCTCGTAGTCAGTTATTGTTGAATAATATTCGCTTATAGATTGAAAAAAAGAACTTGCAGTAAGAATTGACTGAGAAAAAGCTAAAGTTGAAATTATCAATCCGGCAAGACAAAGCATTATTTTTTTCATGCAATGTACCCCATAAAAAAACAGTTTTAATTTTTAAAAAATTACGGTTATATAATAGAAGAATGAGGCTAATCGGTCAATGAGTATGAATCAATAAAATTTAGACTTGATTTCTTCTATTACGGCAAGGGCGTTTATTCCTTTTTGCAAATCTGATTTTAGCTCTGTTTTTCCGTCTAGAAAATCCACTGCGTTCTGAACCATGTTTGAAAAAGAATTAGTTTTCTTTGGATATTTTACGGACTTGTCTTTTTCCAACGAGTAAAATCCGCTGTAAAGTTTTGACTGCTCCCTTTTGTAAATATCCAAGTAGCCGTTGCCTACGCAGATTCTGCCTGTTGTTCCAAGAATATCAATCTCAAAGCCAAAATACTTTGAACGTCCGCTAATTGAAATTGTTATGTCAGGACATTTTTCTGTTGAATAGTGCGCGCTGAAATTTCTTACATCATTATTTTCATCTTTATAAATGCCAGTCACCACAGGCGAATTTAACAAGCTGCACACTAATTTCTCATCAGGCACTTTTACTTGAGATGCATGGCTTAAAAGACCGCCGCCCTGCCTTACTTCTTTTGCAATTGATTCAGTAGTGGATTTTGTTTTTTCATCTTCCAAAAAGAAAAGCACAATGTCTGCAAGATGAGTTCCGTCATGAAGAAGGCTGTACGCTCCAGTTGACTCTTGCTTTTTTGAATAGACGCAAAGGCTTGAACACAAAGACGCATGTACGCTTTGTATTTCTCCAATTTCATTAAGATATGATTTTGCCAAATGGTAGTCTTTTGAAAAACGGCGCTCGTGGTTTACCAAGATTGGCACATTGTTTTTTTTTGCTGATTCTTCTATTTGAAGGGCTTCCGTTAAATTTAACGCTACCGGCTTTTCTAAAATAACGAGCTTTGGCTTTGCTGCAATTGCATTAAGAGCTTCCTTTAAATGCTCAGGCTCGTTAACTGCAACTACAACAATGTCAGGCTTCTGCCGCGCGTAAAGATTTGCGCTGTCGCTGTAGCAAACAGAACGTTTGTTAGCGGAGTGCCAAATGTTCAAGTTGATATTATTTTTATCAACACCGGCAATCAGGGAAATGCGCGGATTTTCCAACAGCGCCATTGTATGGCTTGCAGGCTGTTCCCTTTTTTTATCAAGTCCCAGACTGTAGCCAATACGACCGCAACCAATTAGCGCCGCTGTATATTCTTTTCCCCAACCGTCAGTCATTTTTTATTCCTGAATCTATTTGATAAGTTCGGAATATTTTTTTGCAAGCCTTCTGCTCTTAATAGCCGCCAGACCTCTGTAGCGCTCTGGGTTGTCAAAGAAATTCTCTGGGTCTTCAATGCCAAGCTTTTTAAGCTGATCTGTGATTTTTGCATACGCGTCAGTGTGGGTCTTTAGAACTTCAAAGAATGTCTTGCCAGTCTGCTCAGCTTCAAGAGTAATCTGCCTGATGATTTCGTGGCCATCGCTAACACCCGCTTCTCCCAAGAGAATATACGCAGGTTCAGCCAAAACGCCGCCCTTTACTTTTCCACCAGCGCCCTCTAGGTTCTTCTTCATGTTTTCTCTGTCTGCCTGAAGACCTGTTACTACAGCCTTCATTCTGCTGACTGCCATTGTAAAGCCCGCAACATAGTCAGCAATAAAACGCTGGCTTGCGCTGTTAGTAAGATCCCTCTGATGTTCGCTAATCTGGTCCATGTAGAAAGTAATTACACGTGGGCACATTGCCTTCCACAAAGATTTAACATGCTCGCTGTTCCAAGGATTTCTTTTTTGAGGCATTGTTGAAGAGCCAACCTGAGTTGAAGAAAAATACTCGAACACTTCGCCAATTTCACTTCTCTGCAAGTTGCGCAAGTCATCTGCCAAATTCGCAATAATTCCAAACGCTACATTCATCTCTAGCAAAAGGCGCAAAAGATATTCCGGCTCCACAAGCTGATTTGAATATTCGCTAGGCTCAAGCCCCAAGAACTTTAGGTAAACCCTTTCAAGCTCCTCTGGGTCTTTTACAATCATGCTAGGTCCGTTGTAAGCGCCAACAGGTCCTGCTAATTTTCCTTTAAGCTGATTGCTTAGCTCTTCTATTTTTAGAATTGATTTTCCAAGTCTGCTTACAAATTCTGCAATTGACCAGCCGAATGTAATTGGAACTGCGTGCTGGCCGTGTGTGCGTCCAACCTGCGGAGTTTCCGCTTCCCTGTCCGCGATTGTGCAAAGTGCCTTTTCCAAGCCCTTCAATTCTGGAAGAACAACTTTCTGTGTAACGTCCCTCATGCGGCATGAAAGAGAAGTGTCTAGAATATCAACACTTGTGGCCCCTAAGTGAACTAAAGGCGCAACTTCCTGTGGCACCATTTTCTTCATTACGTTAACCAAAGCGCGAATGTTGTGGTGGGTCTTTTCCTCTTCTGCGTAAACTTCTTCTGGGTCAACAGCATCTGCAACTTCGTCAAGTTTTTTGGACATCTCATCTGTGAGCTGACCTCTTACTGACAAGTGTGCTTTAACAAGAGCCGCCTCTGACTTAGCGCAGCTTCTGATGTTTGCCTCTTCAGAAATGTAGGTTGAAAGGCCGTTAAAAACTTCGGCTTCCGACAATGAATAGCGGTGGTCTATTGGACTAATATTTTCAAAAATTGTACGTGTTTCCATG
>JBAXYY010000180.1:0-3143 GCA_041670585.1 Treponema sp.
AAAATAATGTTTGCATTTCTACAGGCTCTGCATGGGAAGAAGGTGAGTATATTCTTTCTGATTTGATGAAGGACGCAGATAAAAAAATGTACAATGATAAAAAATCATATTATGAAAATAAAGCAGAAAACCGTGACCGTCGCAGCAAGAAGTATTTCTAAAATGGCTGAATCACAATTTATTTTTCGCAAGGCAGAAAGTTCAGACTTGGAAGAAATATGCTGTCTTTATAAGGCGGCAATTAGTCACATGTATGAATGTGGAATGTACTTTTGGTCGTTTGATGTTTATCCAACAGAAGAAGATCTTACAAATGATGTTAAAAATAAAAATATGTTCTGCGCAATTGATAGTGCTTCTAAAAAAATTGCGGCGTGCATTGTTCTTTCAACTGTTTGCGATGAGCAGTACAACAACGCTGACTGGAAGTATGTTCCTGCAAATCCAATAATTGTCCACAGGCTTTGTGTCCACCCTGAATTTCAAAACAAAGGTCTTGGAAAAACAGTCATGAATTACGCTGACACTTGGGCAAAACAAAACGGCTACAATGTAATTAGGCTAGACGCTTTTTCTGGCAACGCTCCGTCGTTAACAATGTACAACACTTTGGGGTTCCGTAAAGCAGGGGAAGCCAACTGGGTAAAAGGCCTTTTTTATCTTTTTGAAAAAAGAGTGCAATAGTGTATAATGAGTTGTGATTCAAAATCAAATAATTAACCAGGCAATCAATTTTATTATCTCTCATACAGATTCAGAAATTACAGTTGATGATGTTGCTAAATGCTGCGGATTTTCTAAGTTCTACATAAGCCGTTTGTTCAAAGCAGAAACTGGAGAAAGCATTTACGCTTTTATAAAACGTACAAAAGTTGAGCAGAGCGCATGGCGGCTAAAGGTTGAGCAGTCGCGTTCTATTACAGAAATTGGAACTGACTATGGTTACTCTGCTTCAAATTACGCGACACTTTTTAAGCAATATTACGACATGACTCCTGTTCGCTTTAGAAAAGAAATTGTAAAAAAATCTATTGCGCATCCATTTTACCACGGTGTTAACAACAAGCTTGAAACTTATGAAGAGTGCTGTAAAAAAATCACAATAGAAATGTTGCCAGATTATTTTGTTTTGTATGAAAGGTTCAAGGACAACTACCATAGCCTTTCAAAAACATGGTGTGAATTTACAGAACAATATAAAGATTTTATAACTGACAAGACTTTGTTTTTAGAATTGACTTATGAAGATCCATCTTTGGCAAATAAAGATTCATGTTTGTTTGACGTTTGCATGACTGTTGATAAAAATGATCCACGCCTTACGGCTCAAAAAACAGCGGCTGTTGGAATTACAAGCGCAGCCGGCACAGAGCCTTCACCAAACACAATGACAATTAAGGGCGGCAAGTTTGCAGTGTACCATTATTGCGGCTACCCTCAAATGATTTACAGCGCATACCAAAGTTTCTTTTGCAGCTGGCTTGTTGCAACTGGAAATCAAGTTGACAGCAGAAACGGCTTTGACATTTACCGCAAGATTGACGACAAAACTTTGTACATGGAACTGGACATCTGCATTCCAATTAAATAATAAAAAAGGATTTAGTAAATTAAGGTTTTAATAAAATAAATTCTAATTCTTCAATTCTATTAAAAATAATATCTGCTGATAATAAAGGTATTTTATTACATACTGCTGTAGCTGCGATTATTGCATTAGGACTGCGTTTGTGTCAGCAACAAAATTATTTCCATTCATTCCGTGTTTCCTGTTGCATTTGTAAAGGGTCGCAAGAAAGTTTTATTGAGCCAAAGAATGATGCCTTATTATCTTTCTGGTTAGAGGATGTTTTATGTCTAGAGTTAAGAAAATCAATATAATTGATTACTGAAACATAATCTTCTTTATTGAGTTTTTTTACGGCTTGTTCAATGGTTGCTGTTGTTTCCATAAGTTATGCCTCCAATAATGAGTCTTTCTTGTATTTAAATATAACATTCTTCATTGTAAAAAACAATAAACATTTTTAATCCGCAAGAATTCAGAAGTTTTATTTATCTTCAAAACATATACTCCTTTCATATTCATTTTTTAATAGGAGTAAATTATGGACTTGCAGAGCATTTCTAAAAACAAGGCTAAGTTTGTTCTTAGCTTTTCTGTGCCTTCAATTATTTCAATGGTTTTGGTTTCTTTGATTACTGTTACTGACGGTTATTTTATTGGCAACTATGTTGGTAGCGAAGGGCTTGCGGCTGTTAACTTGGGGCTGCCTGTTGTGTATTTAAATTTAGCGGTTGGACTTATGGTTTCTGTGGGCGGCAGTACAATTGCAGGAATTGCGCTTGGAAGTGGGGACTATAAAAAGTGCGTTAATGTTTTTAATCAGACTGTTGTTATTACATTTGTTTCATCGTGTGTGACGGCGGCGTTGTGCTATGTTCTTTTTACACCAATGCTTCATGTTTTAAAAGCAGAAGGCATTATTGCATCTTACTTCCGCGAGTATTTTACACTTATGCTTTTTGAATATCCACTGCTTGTTCTTTCAACTTCATTTGGAATGTTCATGCGCTCTGACGGCAAGCCTGAATTTTCTATGCTGGTGAATATTGTAAACGTTGTGCTTAACGGCGTTCTTGATTTTATTTTTTCAAAGTATTTTGGCTGGGGCATAAAAGGAATTGCTGTTGCTTCTATAATTTCAGCGGTTGTTACAGTTCTGCTTGGTGTGATTTTCTTTTTGAGGATTTCAATTAATTATAAATTTTCAAAGTTTAGTTTTAATGGCAAAGATGTTAAAAATACTTTTCTAAACGGCAGCTCGGAATTCATTGGAGAAATGGCAAGTTGCATTAGCATGTTCTGCTATAACTTTGTAATTATGAAATATGTTGGCGTTGATGGAGTTTCGGCCTTTACTGTAGCAGGCTACACTATATATATTTTTAGCATGGTTACTTTGGGCTTTGGACAAGGAATGTGCCCTCTTGTAAGTTTTGTTTATGGCGGCAAGGATTTTAAAACAGCGGCTTCTTTACGTAAAATTACAAACGCATTTGTTTTTGCATCTGGCGTTGTGTTCGCAATGTTCTTGCTTCTTGCAAACAACTGGTACTCTTCGCTTTTTGTAAAGTCAGAG
>JBAXYY010000181.1:0-3026 GCA_041670585.1 Treponema sp.
CCTAAACTATAAAGACGCGGGTCGCATACAAAAGTGCTTTCAATCTGTTCATACTGAGCTGAAGAAAAAATGGCATTCTTTGATTCCTTTTTCATTTGAAATTTTATTCCAAATTTATTATCACCATTGTCTGGATTAAAACTTTGCTGAAGAGTTTCACAAGTTCCAGAGGCGCTTAAATGAATCCAGCAGAAAGGAAGCTCCACGTCATAGCCTTTTGCAATATAACGTTCAACAAGCTCCCCTAGAATAGACATTGCAGCCCTTGCGTCAGGCTCTGTTAAAGTTGAATTGTACTGAATCATTTCCTTAATAAGTTTTTCACTTGTCATTTGCTCAGAGCAATTGCTTCTAAAACAGTAGACTTCATTTTTGTCATCTGATTTTAAATAATTTTTCATTGTTGTTACTTGTAACATAAAGTTACTCCTTTGCGCCTGCAGTTCTATTCCGCGGCGTTTAGAACTATAGGCGCTTTCTTGGTTTTAAAATAGCCATGTTGCAACGCAGCATTTGTTTTGGCTATTCAACATTAAGGAATGTAACACTAAAGCAAATGCAAAAGAGCAAGAATAAATTCATACAATTTATAAGAATTTATTCTTGCTCCAGACAATGGCTTTTTAATTTAAGTTTACTGTATGCAAAAAAGAATAAAGGATCCGTATTCTTTCTTTGCATAAGGAGCAACGTAATGGACGAAACAGATTCCATTCTAATGGACATAAAAAGCTCACTGTCTTCAATAATCAGCGAGCTAAAGGAGTTTAAACAGAACACTTCAAAAAGGCTTGATGTTCTTGAAGAAAATTCCAGAGTTCAAGGCAAGGACCGCAGTGTTTACTGCGTTGCCTTAATAACAACAATAATTGGAATTATAAACTGCGTAGTGCAGTTCATTCCACAGTGGAGGTAATAATGAAAAAAAACTCGCTTCTTCATATGGAAACAATAAAAACCATGATGAAAAACAATGGATTCAAAGACGCGGTAATTTATAAAGACCTGCTTTCTTGCTTTGAAGGAGCTCCATACATACTTGGAGAAGAAACGCCTGCTTCAAGCGACTGCAGCGGCTCCGTTTGCTGCACGCTTAACGTTCTATACAATAAAACCATAAGGGTTACCGCCGACGATTTGTACAAAAAGTATTTTACAGAAACAGAAACTGATGACGACGCAATATGCGCACTGTTCTTCATAGACAGGACTGGGGTTGCAGTTCATGTTGCGGGAAGAATGGCGGACGACTTCTTTATGAATGTCTCTTCAATGGAGCCAAAAAAGTGCGGGACAATAAGGGAGTTCTGTGAATTCAAAGAGCTTTACCCTTCAAGGTGGAGAACGGAGCTTAGGTCATTAAGGCAAGGAGCGTGGAAATGAATTTGTACAATTTTACATTCAGGGGAATTTTTTCATACATTGCAAAAAGGGCAATGCTGCTGCTTGCAAAGATTTTTGGGTTCAAATCTTTATGCCTTGTTTTTTCAACATTTCTTTTGTACAAAAAGATAATCAATGAAGACTCATGGCTAACAATAATGATAATTGTTCTTTGCGCTTCAAGCGGCATACATGTTGCAGACACTGTTTCTGATTTTGTAGAAAGGCATAAGACTACTAAAGACAGGGACAAAAAATGAAAATGTAATTATTGAACAAGACTATGTCCGTAAATTAAGTGAATTCTGCAACTTTGTTCCTCGCAAGGGCACTGTTACTTTTACGGGCATAGCTAAAAAAATTTATAAAAAAAAGTGCATTTTTTTGTCATTTTATGAAATTCAATTGATAATATATATATGTATGAATAAGCAACAAAAAAAAGTGATTCTAAAGGGAACGCTAATTACAAGCCCAGAGGCCCACTTGGACTTAGAGAAAGAAGTTGAATGTGTGTTAAAAGTAAGAACACATATTATTTCATTCGTAAGAAAAAGAGACAAGGAAAAAACACGAGAAAGCTACAACGTTCGTACAAACGGCTTTATGCGCGACGTGCTTTTCAAGTGCGCAGAAAAGGGACAAAAAATTTCACTTACAGGGCTTTTACTTGCAAACACAAAAAATATTTACGCGGAAAAAGTATTCAACGAATGTTCATGTATTTAAAAAGCTCAGCAAGGCAACTGTAGAAGATTCATCATGCAAGCACCTGCACTTTTGCTTTATGGTGTTTATTCTGCACTCAATTGAATGCTGACTTTTGCCTGTGGCTAAGGCAATAACCTTTGCGCTTTCTCCAGAAAGAAGGCCATAAATAACGCTGCGGTCCAAGTCCTTTAGCTTGCTAAAACAAAACTGCCGCTCAATTAAGTCTTCTTTGTTTTTAAGCCTTTCTAGAATAGGACATAAATATGAAGTGTCATTAAAAAAAGCTTCGGCGCAGTAGGCAATTTCTGAAGAACTTTCAGGACAGACAAGCGGAAAAACCTTTTTCTTTTGCTCCACATAATTTTTAAGCAGGCAAAGAAAATACGCGTTTGGCTTTAAAGAGGAAAAGACAATGATTTTCTTTTTTTCTTCAATAAACTTGTTAATAACTTCAAAGGCATTCCAGCTGTTAGTGGAACAATTAACAATTCCAGAATTGTAATTGCCTGTCTTAAAACTTTCAGAAGAAGACACGTCCTTGAATTCCGACCTTGGGGCAAGTTTGCGCAGCATGGCATCGTAGAACAAATGCTCCGACTTTGTAAAGTTGTATAGCATCACTCTATCCATATTTAATTTATCGGAGAAAAATAAGATAAAATTAAGCATACGAATTTTGTATAGAACCCTTGATAAAACAAAATATGTATATACTCTTTGGTATAATTTTATTATTATTAAAAAAAAGATGGAAAAATCTATTTTTGAAGAACCTATAAATATAAATAATTCTCAGCACAAAATTGTTGTAACAAAAGGAATCAATAAAGATTATATAAGCAATATTAATACAAATTGGCATGAATTCTTAATGAAATATCTTGCAAAATTATCTGCTGAAATAAATTCAGAAGATGAGTTATCTTCAATAA
>JBAXYY010000182.1:0-3005 GCA_041670585.1 Treponema sp.
AAAAAATAACAATTCTTTAACATCTTCGTGCTACAATAAAATTTGAAAAGATACACCATGGTGAAAATTCTTGTGGCAGAAGATGACGAAGCATTAAATAAATCAGTTTGCATTTTTTTAAATCAGAACGGCTTTGAAACAAAAAGCTGCTTTAATGGAAACGAAGCGTTTGATGCGCTGTACAAAAATCAGTACGACTTGATTATCTCTGACATTATGATGCCTGAAGTTGACGGCTTTGAGCTTGCAAAAAACATTAGGCAAATAAATAAAGATATTCCAATTTTGTTTATGACTGCTAAAGATGATTTTGCTTCCAAGGAGCAGGGCTTTAAAACAGGAGTTGACGACTACATGGTTAAGCCTGTTGATTTAAACGAGCTGCTGTTACGTGTGAACGCGCTTTTACGCCGTGCTAAAATTTCTGCCACAAAAGAATTGACTGTTGGAAATTTTACAATGAACACAGAAGAGCATACTGCTGCAATTAACGGAGAAGAAATTTCTCTTACAAGCAGAGAGTTCAACATTATTTATAAATTCCTTTCTTACCCTAAAAAAACATTTTCACGCGCACAACTTATGGATGAATTTTGGAATCCAGAAAGCTACAGCGGCCTACGTACAGTTGATGTTTACATTACAAAAATTAGAGAAAAACTCTCTGAGTGCAATGGGTTTGAAATTGTAACTGTTCACGGAATTGGCTACAAGGCGGTGTTGAATGAAAAAGAATAAGCTTTATAACACATGGTTTTCATTTGCAAGTTTTGTTGTAATTTTTTTGATATTCAGTTTTGTAATTACAATTTGCTTTCTTTTATTTCTTAAGGGAACTCCTGTTGATGAAAGTGTTGTTAGAGAAAAGGCTGTTAAAACATTTCTAAACATTTTTATATTAACATTTATGTTCACTGTCATAGTTGCGTTTATGAAATATATTTTCATTGACAGAAAAGTAAATGACATTCTAGATGCGACAGAAAAAATTTCAAAAGGCGATTATTCAGTAAGGCTTTACACTTCAAAGTTCAGCGTTAATTCTGACTTTGATTTAATCTATAATAATTTTAATAAAATGGCGGAAGAGCTTTCTAGCACAGAAACTTTGCAGACTGACTTTATTTCAAACGTGTCGCATGAAATGAAAACACCGCTTGCTGTTATTAAAAATTACTCTTCACTTCTTCAAACAAAAAATATTTCAAGTGATGATGTTGTTGAATATGCTGAAACAATTATAAAAAATACAGACAGGTTGAACAGTCTTGTTACAAATATTCTTAAACTTAACAAATTGGAAAATCAAAAAGTTGCTCTTGAAAAAAATAAATTCAACTTGAGCGAAAGTGTAAGCGAATGTCTAATAAATTTTGAAAATCTTATTGAAGAAAAAAACATAAACATACAAGCTGATATTGAAGATGAAATATTTATTTACAGCGATAAAAATATGCTTGAGCTTGTGTGGAGCAATCTTATTTCCAACGCAATTAAATTTACTCCTAAAGATGGCACTGTTGGTGTTTCTTGCAAGAAAGGAAAATCTTCAGCAGGCGGAGTTGTTGTAGAAGTGTGGGACACGGGCTGCGGCATTTCTTCAGAAAGCGGTAAGCATATATTTGAAAAGTTTTATCAAGGCGACACTTCTCATAAAACTCAAGGCAACGGCTTGGGGCTTGCTCTTGTAAAAAAAATAATTGATATTCTTGGCGGAGAAATTTCCGTAGAAAGCGAAGTTGGAAAAGGAAGCAAATTTTCTATAGCAATAAATACAGAGGTGGAAAAATGAGCGATGAAAAATTCAGTTACAAATATTCTTCTTCCCAGCGTGAAAAGATTGAATCAATACGCAACAAATATTTAGAAAATAACGGCAACTCTAATTTAGATGAGCTTCGTTCAATTGAAAGAAAAGTTAATAACAAAGCAAACTTCTTTGGAATTGCATGTGGTCTTGCAGGAACATTTCTTATGGGCATTGGCTTAACTTTAGTTTTGAATTATGAAAGTTACTTTATCGGAATTCCGTTAGGCGTGATTGGCATTGGCGGCATGATTTTTGCACCTGTACTAACAAAATATGTTTTAAAAACTCAGCGTAAAAAATATTCACAAAAAGTAATAGAGCTAACAGACAAGCTCCTTGGAAATAAAGAAATCAATTCTTAAAAATTTACATTTCGGAAACATTTTAGAAACATTTTGTAAACACCTCCTGTGTATTATTCAGGCATAAATAAAACTTACCTCGCACGAGATAAGAAATAAAATGCTTTTCATAGGAGAAAAGAAAATGAAAAAACTTATTGTTTTAGTTGCATCAATTTTAATGGTAGCAGGCTCTAGCTTTGCTATGGACATGAACATTGGCCTTAAAGGTTTAGTTGGCGCTGACAACAGCGGAGTAAGCGGAACTGTAATAGGTGGCGGTGTTGACCTGAACATTGACTTGTACAAAGGCTTAGGTCTTATGTTTGGAAGCAACATTAGCACTGCAAAAATTGCAACAACAGACGAAGGTCTTTCTGTTACAAACGATTTGTGCATAAACATTCCAGTAATGGCTTGGTACAATCTAGACTTTTCACACTTTGGCTTAGGTGCTGGAGCTGGACTTGACTGCTCTGTAACTTCAAACTTTAAAATGGCACTTGCCGCGGCTTTGAATCTAAAGTGGCATATCAACAATCAGTTTTCACTTGTGCTTGGTGCAAACGGAGTCTTGGACTGCTTACCAACACTTGCAAAAAAACAAAATGAATCTTCTTCAACATATAATTTTGTAAGCTCTGATTTTTCACACAACGCATTAAATTGTACTCTTGGACTTGAGTACAAGTTGGGGCTTTAATAATAAGTTGATGAAAAGTAAAACAGCGGTAAACATTATCTTTGTTTTGCTTTCTCTAAAAAAATATAGGAGAAAATAAAATGAATATGTCAGAAGAAGAAATGAATGAAGTTGTAAATTCAATAAGAAGCAAATACGACAAGAAATCAAC
>JBAXYY010000183.1:0-2965 GCA_041670585.1 Treponema sp.
CAAAGCTCAGCAGAAAAAATTCGTGAAATGTTAGAATGTGTTTCTAATCTTGAAAAGCTTAAAAATAATTCCAACCAGAACATGACAAGCTTGTCTTCAAAATCAACAGAAGGCTCAAGTCAATTAAAAAATGTAATCAGTAAAATTGATTGCATTTCAACAGACTCAACAAAACTTATTGAAACAAACAAATTAATTTCTTCAATCAGTGAGCAGACAAACTTGCTTGCTGTGAACGCCTCAATTGAAGCAGCACACGCAGGTGAATCTGGAAAAGGATTTGCTGTTGTTGCAGGAGAAATTCGTACACTTGCAGAAAAAACAAGAAAGCAGTCTGAAGAAGTTGAGCATACAATAAAAGAAATTATTCAGTCAGTAGAAAGTGTAGTTTCATTTTCAGAAACAACAAACCAAGTGTTCGATAACATTGTTTCTCTAATTCAAGATGTCAACAAAAACTTCAACGACATTTCTAACATTATAGAAAATCAAAATAATCTAAGCACAGAAATATCATCACATTTGGCAACGGTCGCACAAAGTTCTTCCGCAGTGTCTGAAAGTTTTGTCAGCATAAAAGACGCTTCAATTTCAACTTCAACAAGTATGCTCCAAGCAGAAAAACAAACACAAGATCTTGTTTCTGCAATGACAGGCATTCAGTCACACGCAAGCGACATTTCTAAAAAAGTTTCAGAAGTCTCTGTTCTTGCAAACGCAAATGACAAAGGCTTGTCTGAGCTTGATGCGTCACTTCAAAAATATACTGTCCTATAAAAAGTAATTTCAGTAAATAAAAAGTGCGTAATCCTTACTTGGACTTACGCACTTTTTTTTGCAATAATTTTTTTTGGAGCATGACTGTTGTACCAACCGCCGTTCCGCAACTACACTTCGTTCCGGTTCTTCGCACTGTCTTCGTCATTGCTACATGGCGGGCTAAGCTTTTATTCAAGAAAGAATATTAATTTTTTTCAAATCTTTTCTTCAACACTCTGTAACAATTTTCATTGCTTTTGTCACCGTTGTTATTTGGAAAAAGACAAAAAGGCAAACTATCTGTATCTCTATGTTTTTTTACACAATCACAACACTTGCCATGATTTGCGCAAGTAATTTTTGGACAAATACATTCTTTTACATTCACGCAATTCATTTTATTCTCTAACTTTTTTAATAATATCAATCACTTCGTTTTCATTAAGCACTTTGCCATAAGAAACAACTTTGCCGTCAACAACAAGCGCAGGTGTTGTCATTACACCATATGCTGCAATTTCTGAAAAATCAGTGACGTGTTCTATTTCTTCATTAAGTCCAAGTTTATCAAGCGCAGCCTTCACGGACGACTCAAGTGCCTTGCATTTTGAGCAGCCAGAACCAAGCACTTTTATTTTTGCGCCAGACACCATTTTGAACTTTGCGTTCTGCATTGATTCATTTGTAATGCTTCCACAACAACAATTAGTTTTTTTCATTTCATTTTTCTCCTATAAAAATCATATAAACAAATTCTGAAATATATTGAACAAATATCCAACAATTAAAATACCTATTGTGCAAATCAAAATAAAAATTGTTAACAGTTTAGGCTTTATTGCTTTTCTAAGCATAATAAGCGACGGTAAAGACAGTGTTGTAACTGCCATCATAAAAGACAGAATTGTTCCAAGCTGCGCGCCTTTCGAAAGCAGTGCTTCTGCAACAGGAATTGTGCCAAAAATATCTGCATACATTGGAATGCCAACAAGCGTAGCAAGTATTACAGAAAATGGATTGTTGCTTCCTAAGACTTTTTCTATCCATGCTTCAGGAATCCAGTTGTGAATAATAGCTCCAACACTTACTCCAACTAAAATATATGGGAAAACTTTTTTTAATGTAAATAAAACTTGATCTTTTGCATAAACACATCTTTCTTTTATTGACAGTTTAGGGCTTTCTAAATCAACGCTACCTGCATTCTTTACAAAATCCTCAACGTAATTTTCAAGATGCATTTTTTCAATTATAGTTCCGCCTGTAACTGCAATCACAAGTCCTAGCACAACATAAGCTACTGCTATCTTTGCACCAAAAATACTCATCAACAAAACAAGTGAACCTAAGTCAACCATAGGGGAAGAAATTAAAAATGAAAAGGTAACTCCTAATGGTAAACCGCTGCTTGTGAATCCAATAAAGATTGGAATTGATGAGCATGAGCAAAACGGTGTCACTGTTCCAAGCAATGCCGCAATACAGTTTGCGCCTATTCCCTTAAAACGCCCCATAATTTTTTTACTGCGCTCTGGTGGAAAGTACGACTGAATATATGAAATAACAAAAATCAAAACGCAAAGCAAAACAGTAATTTTTATTGCATCAAAGAAAAAGAACTGAATGCTTGAAGCCACTCGCTTATTTTTTACACCTAATGAAATAACTGTTTTTCCAATAAGTGTATTAAGCCATTGCATTCCAAAAACCTGGTCCTGAATAAAACTCCAAACTACTTGCATGAACATTCTCCTTTTTTGCAGGACTTTACTTTTGAAGAACATTGCAAAGAAGAAATAAACAATTTAAACTTTTTTAATGTCTCACAATCAAGTGAATAGTAAGACCACTTGCCTTCTTTACGCGATTTTACAAGCCCGCAGTCGCAGAGTATTTTCATGTGATGTGAAAGTGTTGGCTGTGTTATGTTAAAGTTTTCTAAAAGCTTACATACGCAAAGTTCGCCTTTTGTTAAAAGCTGAACAATTTGCAATCTGTTTGTGTCACCTAAAGATTTGCATATTAATGAAAAATTCATAAAACCTCATATAGATATTTGTCTATGTAATAGATATATCACTCATATAGACAAACGTCAATATGTTTTATTGATATTATGTTCAACAAAATAAAAAAGTTCTACGCATTTTGTTTTTTTTATATCATCTGCAAAATCATAAAAATAAGAACAACCGCACCGTCAGCC
>JBAXYY010000184.1:0-2961 GCA_041670585.1 Treponema sp.
AAGATAAATTGAGGCGTTGTAATAAATTTTAGAGGCTATTCTACCAAGCAATGCTGAATGTTTTTGCGGAACTAAGCGTTAGGAATTCAACAAGTGAAATTGTGAACACAGCTTTGTTTGAAGAAGTTTTTACATTCTTTGTGTCAGAAAGCGCTGACTTTTTTAAGGAACAGCCCTCCGGAGGAACAAGCGTAATTTTTACAGAAGCGTCTGAAAATTCCTTTTGCATTTTTTCACCGTAAACAGCGCCAATTAATGAAATATAATCATCTTCTGACATTTCTTCACCTGTTAAAACTGGCGCCATCAATAAGTCTAAATAACTTTTTGGCTCTTCCGGCAAAGAGGCAAAAAGATTTTGAACAGTGCTAGGCGCAACAATAAGTGTTAATGAATTTTTTGTGCAAGTGATAAAATTCGCAATCTTCATATTGTCTTTTTCTATAACAGAAGTTTGTTCATCTGGAGCAAGCGCTGTACCAGAAACAGTAATTGAAGAAACTGTTGGAGTTTGAACTTTTAAGTTTTTTACATCGCTTGTAGAAAAAGCTTTTTCTATTTGAGCTGAAGAAAACAACGGCATGTCTTTAGAAGTTGTGTTTTGTTCAGCTGAAGCGGCATTGTTTATTTCATTAAGCCCCGCAGTAACAGCCTGAATTGTACTGTAAACTGCATTTCCAATATCAGCTGAGAATTCAAAATCTGTACTGCAATCTTTATTTGCGCTAATAGAAATTTCTGATGAACATGAAGTTGCGGTTAAAAGAATTGCAACACTAGCAATTGATAAAACAGCTCTAAGTGAATTGCGATTAAAGTTTTTCATATAAATAAAACAAAGCTCCTGTTTGTTGAGTTACTAAATCAGACAGCAAATGTTTTATTTTTCCGCTGATTCATTGGCTGAATTTGCCTCGTCTGTTGTAGGAAGAAATCTGCCAGAACCAGCATAATGTGTTTTCCAATACTTTTCATCTAGTTTACTGATAATTATTCCAGTTTGAGGGCCGTCGCTTGCGGCATGTATAAACTTTCTTTTTCCAACATAAATACCCACATGGTTTATTTTTCCAGTCTCTAGTGATTTAAAGAAAACAAGATCTCCTGGCTCGCGAACAGTTGGACTTATATGTTCCACTTTGCTGTAGTCAAAAATTGCCTGCGCAGTCCGTGGCATTTGAAAGCCCAAAGACTCTCGCGTCATTGCAAACACAAAGCCGCTGCAGTCAAAACTGTCAGGGCCTGTTGCACCTAAAACATAAGAAGAACCCATGAATTTTAAACTATATGTTATTAACTTTTGCCGCTCAGGTGAAACTTTTCTTGCAGCAAACAATGCAGAAGAAAAAACAGTGCATACAACCGCTATAAGTATTATTTTTTTTGTAATTGATTTTTCAACAAATTTCATTTTTCATCCCCTATTTATAAAACTAAAAACTCTTATTATAAAAAATCGGCAGAAAGTTGCACATAAAACACAATATTTTCTTCCATACATTAAATATTTTTTTTGACATTTTCCTCAAATTTGTGCAATAATAGTTCACTTGTATCTATATTAAAAAAGTTTGTTTAAAATTACAAACCAATTTTTGGTAGTAAGTACGTATTTTTATATATAACAAGGAGTTACTAAATGGGCTCATACTTAAAGCAAACAGATCCTATAGCTTTTTTAAAGGATTATAAGGGCAAGGATTTCACAGGAGAATGGCCAACACTGCCAGAAATGTTCAATATCTCAGTTAAAAGATATGCAGACAGAGCATGTTTTACAGATTTTGAAGGTCCAGGCGGCGCAAGAAACGCAATTTCTTACAAAGAAGCCAAAGAGAAAATTCTTACTTTAGCAAACTGGCTTGCGGTAAATGGGCTGACTCATGGCGACAGAGTTGCTGTTACTGGCAAAAACTCACCACAGTGGGCTGTTGTTTATTTAGCGACACTTTTTGCAGGCGGAATAGTTTGCCCAATTGACTATGCGCTTCATGATACAGAAGTTGAAAATTTACTAAACACAGCAAAACCTAAGTTTTTATTTGTTGATGAAGAGAAGTTTGAGTATTTCTCATCAAAGAAATTTTCTTACAAAGTCTACTCACTTTCTCCAAAACACGCTGACGTTTATTCATACAACCTTTCTTCTGACAAAAAAGGCGACATCACTCTTCCTAAAGAAGAAGATACAGCGGCAATTCTTTTTACAAGCGGCACAACTGGCACTCCAAAAGGCGTTATGTTAAGCCACAAGAACTTGGTAAGCGACTGCTACATTGCCCAAAACAATATGAATATTTTTTCAACAGATGTTTTCTATGCTCTTCTTCCAATACATCATGCTTACACAATGCTAGCGGTCTTTATTGAAGCACTTTCTGTTGGTGCTGAAATTGTATTTGGCAAGAGCATGGCCGTTAGCCGTTTAATGAAGGAACTTAAGGAAGGCCACATTACTATGCTTTTGGGCGTTCCTCTTCTTTTCAACAAGCTGCTTGCTGGAATTATGAAGGGCATTAAGGCAAAAGGTCCTATTGTTTACGGCGCAATTAAAATTATGCTTGGGCTTTCTTATCTTATTAAAAAGCTCTTTAAAACAAACCCAGGAAAAGTTCTGTTCAAGGCTGTGTTAAAACAAGCTAACATCTACACACTTAGAATTGCAATTTGCGGTGGCGGTCCTCTTGATAAAAAAGTGTTCCGCACATACAACGAGCTTGGAATTGACTTTGTACAGGGCTACGGTCTTACAGAAACTTCACCAATTGTTACACTTAACCCAATCTACGCATTTAAAATTGAAAGTGTCGGCAAGTATTTCTTAGGGCACATGGAAATGAAGACAGTAAATCCTGATGAAAACGGAGTTGGCGAAATTTGGATTAAAGGTCCAATGGTTATGCAGGGCTACTATCAAATGCCTGAAGAAACAAAGAAAGTTCTTACAGATGACGGCTGGCT
>JBAXYY010000185.1:0-2907 GCA_041670585.1 Treponema sp.
AAAATGAAGTTTCAGCAGCTTCATCAATCATGCCAACAAATGTTTCCGCAACTCAAGTTTCAAATTCAAATTCTGTTTACGGAATTCCAATATTCAACAATACATCTAACGATATTCCTTCTTCATTTACAAGCTATGATGTATTCTGTCCTATTGCTGACAATTCAGCTGAAGTTAATTCAACTTATGCACAAAACGCACAAGGAGTTACAATTCAGTTAAATTCTCAGTTTGGAAAGATTTACCTTCAAATAGGAAACGTAAAGTGAGCTTTAGTTCAAGTATAAATCACCTCTTTAGAAAGTCGCCGCTAGCACGCACTTTTCTTTGGGTTTTCATAGTTCTTGCGGCTATTATTTTAAGCGCTGTAATTGGACGAAATGTAAAAAGAAAGCCTTCTATTTGTTCAATAAATCCAACAGTAGGATCTCCGGGCGACATAATGGTCATTAACGGAGAAAACTTTGGAACATCAAGAGGAACATCTTATGTAGAACTTGGCGGCTCCCATGTAACTTCAAGCGGATATATAGAATGGACTGATAATCAAATAAAAATAGTTCTTCCTTCAAATGTTCAAGACGGGCTTGTTATTGTAGGAACTTCTGCGGGGCGTTCAGAGCCTAGCTTTTTTGCAAATGAGTCTAGCATACCTGTTGCAGTTCACACAGATGTTCAAACAACAATTCCTGTTCTTGAGTCAGTTTCACCTGAATTATCTGCTGTTGGACAAGTCGTAACAATTCTTGGCTCAAACTTTGGATCTGTAAGAGGTACTTCACAAGTCTATTTTACAGCCGGAAGAGAAGTGGCTTCAAACACAACAAGCAATTCTCCTTTTTCAGAGCCATCAGAAAGCGTTGCAAAAAAAATTGAATATCTTCCTGCAAGTGAAAATGACTATGATTATGAATTCTGGAGCGACACAGAGCTTCATGTAAGAGTACCAGACGGCGCTACAGACGGACAAGTTTATGTACAAACAGCAAAAGGCACAAGCGAATCAAAAAAAATCACATTGGACACCTCTGCTGGCAAAAAGCAGTATTCAGACAAGCACACTTATATTATTCAGGTAAGCGCAGATGTAGCAAATGCTGTTTCAGATTCAAATGCAACAATCACACTTTATGTTCCACGCCCTTCTGTAACTTCATTTCAGCCAACTGTTGACTTAACAGAATGTTTCCCAGAGCCGCTTATAAAAGACGACAAACGTGTAATAGTTCATCAAAAGCAGCTAAAGCAATTTGCCAATAGAAAACAGCGCTTTACTCAAAATTATGTTGTTACAAATTACGCAATAACAAGCGCTGTTAAAAGCCAGCGTGTCACTTCTTATTTAGACTCTGAAAGGCTTCTTTATTCCGACTGTTTAAAAACAAATTCACTTCTGCCTGTAAGCAACAGCACAATAATTGGTTTAAAAGACAAAATTATTGAAAAAGCAACAAACCCTTATGTTCAGGCAAAATTGATTTATGATTTTATGATTGAAAATTATAAAATAGAAAACACAGTTAGAACAGGCAATGTTTCAATCTTAGATTTACCTGTTCAGAAAAAAGGTGATGCTTACGATTTTGCAATTCTTTACACAACGCTGTGCAGAGCTTCTGGCATTCCTGCTGTTCCAGTTAGTGGCATTCTAATTCAAGAAGATTCATCAAGTATAAACCATTGGTGGACAGAGCTTTACTTTGAAAACTTTGGCTGGTTCCCTGTAGATGTTTCTCTTGGCGCAGGCCTTGACTACAAACCGTTCACTTTAATAAGCGATCCTAAGACATATTACTTTGGAAATTTAGACAGCCAGCACATTGCGTTCAGCCGTGGTTGGAAAAACATAAAGCCTTCCATTGTTGGCAGCAAAACAGTTTACCGTCCACGCACTTATGCGTTACAATCAATTTGGGAAGAGGCAACAACAGGCACAAAAAGCTACAGCTCTTTGTGGAACGACCCTGTAATTTTAGGAATATACTGATTTCATATATTGAGGGCATCTCTAATTTAAATAGATAGACCTAAATTATTTTAGCAATACTAATTCAAAGGAGAATTGACATGACAACAAAAGTATTAAGCGTAGGCGGCTCTATAATAGCCCCAGATTCACCAGATGCAAAATTTCTTTCAGAATTTGCCGCAATGGTAACAGACTATCTTCTTAAGAATAAAGATTCACGTCTTATTTTTGTAGCGGGCGGCGGCGGACCTGCTAGAACTTACCAGAATGCCTACAGAGACGTTGCAAAAACATTCAATGCTGAGCAAAAAAAAGCAGCGGGCTTTGCAAATACTGACGCTGAAAACAACGCGTGCGACTGGCTTGGAATAATGGCAACTAGATTAAACGCGCAGCTACTTAAAACAGTGTTCGGTCCTCTTTGCGAGCAGGACGTTATCTACAATCCAACGCAGGTTTCTGACTTTACAGGACGCATTCTTGTGGCAGCAGGGTGGAAGCCTGGTTTTTCTACAGACAACGACGCTGTTCTTTTAGCAGAACGCTTTAACGCAGACACAGTTGTAAATCTTTCTAACATAGAAAAAGTCTACACAGACGACCCTCGCAAGAACCCAGACGCAAAACCTTTGGACAACATTAGCTGGAAAGACTTCCGCAAGATGGTTGGCGACGAGTGGGTGCCTGGCAAGAACTGCCCGTTCGACCCAATTGCAAGCAAGAAGGCGTCAGAAATGAAGCTCACAGTAATCTGCGCTGGTGGAAAAAAAATCACTAACATTCGCGCAATTCTTGAGGGCAAAGAATATATTGGTACTACAATCTGCTAGTTGAAAAATAGTAAAAAGCGCATGGAGGCGCGTTGTTCTGGCAAGAATTACCACTTGCATTTTTGCTTCATAGATAATTCTTGCGAGAAATAAAAGACATGGATGTAT
>JBAXYY010000186.1:0-2898 GCA_041670585.1 Treponema sp.
GCGGTCAGTCGTTTAAAAGAAATTGCGCCTTTTATAATTGGCGGAATGGTTAACGGCTGGACATTTGACTATACACCTTATGATAAAATGCGCTCTGTGGAGGAATATTTTTCTTATTCACCAGTGCAGGAATTTAATCAGAAAGTAAATCCGCTTGAGTATAAACAAATTGAAGTAATAGACGGCAATCTTGACTGCTGGGTTTACTGCAATCGTACTAAAGAGCAGCAGCTTGCTTATGGGGCGTGGACTTCTATAAAAAATCCAAAGATTCATGGAACAGGGCAAGGCTCAATAGAAGACGGCTTTGATGGAATTAAGACAGCAGTTGAAAATGCAATAAAAGACGCAGTTCGTGAATATTGGCGCACTTTAATTAAAAACAAGCCTAAGGAAATTGAAGGAAAAGTGCTTTTAATTAAGGCCCCTAGAATTTATGTAAAATCTGGCAAATATACTGTTGACCTTGATTTTTTTATGGAAACTGGTAGAATAATAAATTATAGTTATTACTAATTTTGGAGGATTTATATGAAGAAGTTTATTATGATTCTTGCAATGACAGCAGTTGTTTTTGCTGGAGTTTTTGCTCAAGATGCTGATTCAAAAGATAAAGAATTAAGAGCGGAGTTGGCAGGAGCTGGTCAACAAGACAATTCAGTTCAGACTATTCAAATAGAAGATAAATATGCTTCTTTACATCCGTCTGCAACAAATGTAACAATTGAACTAAGATACACACCTCTTACTGGTGAAGTCCGTTTGTATTACACATGTATGGCCGCAAGCTACCAGCAGGGCGAGGCAATGAATACAGCTATGGCTGTTTATGAACAGTTTGCTCAGGATAATCAGTATTATCACTATACTTACAAAGCAAAGGACAAGACAAAATATTTTAAAGACGGCCGTGATATAAAAATGGCAACATATACTTCTTATGTTGTATTCACACGGTAGTCCAGGGTTGGTAAAATTCAATTGACAGATATTAAAACACTTATTAAAAATTTGCATCCTCTTGAAATAAAGGTTCTCTTGAAGTATGGCCCTAAAGATGAGCTTACTTCTGCAAAGCTGCAAGAAGAGCTTGGCTATAAGGAAGGTCATGCTAACCAGGCGTTCAGCTGGCTTGGTGGAAAAGAGCTTCTTTCTGAAACAGGACGCACACCGCTTGTTATTTATGAAATTACAGACTTTGGTAGAACTGTTGCAAAAAACGGTTTGCCTGAAGAACGTATAATTAAGTTCTTAAAAGAAAACGGCGCTAAAACACTTCCAGAAATTGCTTCTGAACTTAGCCTTGAAAACAAAGATGTAGGCTCTTCTTTTGGTTTGCTCAGCAAAGAAGGCGTTCTTAAAATGAACGATGAAAAAAAGGCTGAGTACACTGGCAAAGAAATGCCTAGCCGTCTTACTGTTACAGATGCACTTCTGGTAAAAGCTATTTCTGCGGAAAATGGTCAGCTTAACGCTTCTTCTCTTTCTAAAGATGAGCTTGAAGTTATGTCTGGCCTTACAAAAAAACGTGGCGTTACAGAAACTCCTTTCCATACAATAGAACGTGAAATTGTTACTTATAAACTTAACAATGACGCTTCTAAAGTTGCGGAAGAGCTTAAAAACGCTGGCATTACGGGCAATGAGCTTGGTGAAGTTACTCCACAAATGCTTGCTTCTGGAGAATGGAAGAACGGCACTTTCCGTGGATACAATATTTCTATTCCTCCAGCACGTATTATTCCTGGAAGAACAAATCCTTATGTTCAGTTCCTAGAGAGTGTTAAAGACAAGCTTTGTTCTTTGGGCTTCCAAGAATTTGACGGTCCGCTTGTAGAAACAGAATTCTGGAACGGAGACGCTTTGTTCATGCCTCAGTTCCATGCTGCACGCGACATTCATGATGTTTACCGTTTAAAGAATCCAACACATGCTAAAAAAATAGAAGAGCCTTATTTGAGCAATGTTGCTAAAGTACATGAAAATGGTGGAAATACAGGCAGCCGTGGCTGGAACTATCAGTTTGATAATGAATTTACACGCCGCTTGATTATGAGAAGTCAGGGCACTGTTCTTTCTGCACATCAGTTGCACAATGCTGAAATTCCTGGCAAATATTTTGGTATAGCTCGTTGCTTCCGTTATGATAAAGTTGACGCTACACACTTGAGCGACTTCTATCAGACAGAAGGTATTGTTCTTGGAAAAGATGTAAACCTTAGAACTTTGCTGGGCTTCTTGCGCATGTTCGCAGTAGAGATTGCGGGCGCTACAGAAGTTAAATATGTTCCTGGCTACTTCCCATTCACAGAGCCTTCTATTGAAGTTCATATTAAACATCCAAAGCTGGGCTGGTTTGAGCTTGGTGGCAGCGGTATTTTCCGTCCTGAAGTTACAAAAGCTATGGGCATTGACGTGCCTGTTCTTGCTTGGGGCATTGGAATTGACCGTATGGCTTTAATGGCGTTAGGTTTGAACGATTTGCGAGAACTGTTCTGCGAAGATATTGAGCGCGTTCGTTTACGCAAAGCTAAGTTCTAGAATTTGAGATTCCTCGACTACGTTCGGAATGACAAAAGACGGCTACTATTAAATTAGTGGCCGCTTTTTTTTATTTTAAAAGTAATCATATTGTTTAAAAAAGAAAAGCTGCTGAACCAAAAGATTCAACAGCTTTATAAAAATGCTTAGCTTAGAAATTAGCAGCTGAATGGATTTTCATCAGCGTACAAATCTCCGGCTGGCTTGTTGTAAGCAATGTCTGCAATCTTCAAATACTGGAAAATTGTGTACAGTGACTTGCCAACGTGGCCAAATGCAACTGCTCCGTGGTGTGGATAGTTCTTTGAAATAAGAACATGGCGGTAGAAGCGTCCCATTTCTGGAATTGCAAATATA
>JBAXYY010000187.1:0-2722 GCA_041670585.1 Treponema sp.
AATTTATTAAATTGATTAAGCTAATTGTTATTTACAGAATTTACTTATAAAATAACAAGCTGCTACTTATTATATAGAAGGAAATCAGTATGATTACACAATTTTCCAGGACTGAATTAATTTACGGCTCAGACTGCATGAAAAAAATACTCAACTCTCACATAATTGTCTTTGGCTGCGGGGGCGTTGGCAGCTATGTAATAGAAGCTCTTGCTAGAACAGGCATTGGCGCTTTGGACATTGTTGATAACGACACTATCTCACTTACAAATATAAACAGACAGCTGTATGCCCTTCACTCTACAATTGGCAAATATAAAGTTGATGTTGCTCAAGAAAGAATTACTGACATAAATCCAAACTGCAAAGTGACCCCTTACAAATTATTCTACACTCCACAAACTTCATCAGAATTTGATTTTTCAAAATACAATTATATAGTTGATTGCATAGACACAGTTGCAGGAAAGCTGCAGTTGATTGAGCAAGCAAAAAAAGCGGATGTTCCAATTATTTCAAGCATGGGCGCCGGCAACAAAACAAATCCGGCTCTTTTTGAAGTTGCCGATATTTCAAAAACAAGCGTATGCCCTTTGGCAAGAGTAATGCGTCAGGAATTAAAAAAACGTGAAATTAAAAATGTAAAGGTTGTGTTTTCAAAAGAAAGCCCTGTTGTTCCAAAAATTATTTCAACAGATGAAGTAGAAAAAAAATCAGGCCACACAGCTCCAGGAAGCAATGCTTTTGTTCCATCAGCCGCAGGCCTTTTAATTGCAAGTGAAATTATTAAAGATATTACAAGTCAAACAAGTAATAAAGCTCATCAGCAAGCTCTGTAAATAAATCAGAGCCAAAAACTACAATCAAAACAATAATTGCAACTATTGCTATTATTACCAAAGCTAGGCTTATTAAAGAGCATATAATTCCAGCAGTTGCGTGCCCGTTCTTTTTTCTATTAGATGAAATAATGCCAAAGACAAGGCCTAGAATGTTCCAAACAAATCCGCCTAAAACCAACGACAATATTCCAAACACTAAGGAAGCTGTTCCTAAATCATCTGAATTTGTACCTGCTTTTGAATTTGATTTTACATTCTGCTCAGCACTTACTACAGCAGTTGAATTTTCATAAGATGAACTTCCACTTTTTGAATCAGAAGCTTCACCTGAAACATTCCATGGATCATTTTCTAAAGACATAGCTTTCTCCTCTTGAACGCTTTATTTTTTTTCTACAATTATGCCGTAGATTCTATTTAAATCATCTTTTGTAAAATATTCAATTTGCATTGTGCCACGCTCTGCATTTCCTTTTAAAGAAACCTTTGTTCCAAGAGCGTCAATAAACTTTTGCTCAAGCGCAATAAAATCTGGGTCGCGTATATCTACCGTTGGCTTATAAGTTTTTGAATTTGGTTTTGCAGCCCTAGAGCCGCCGTTAAGTTCAATAGCCTGCTGTTCTGACTGTCTTACAGAAAGTCCCTGCCCTATTATTTTTGCAAACAGAACTCTTTGATCAGCAGGATTTGTTACACTAAGCAATGCGCGTGCGTGGCCTGAAGTAATTGTTCCTGCAGCAAGGGAATTCTGCATGTCTTCTGGCAGCTTCATAAGGCGAATGCTGTTCGCAACAGTTGAGCGGTTTTTTCCAACACGTTTTGCAACTTCGTCCTGTGTAATTCCGTCAAGCTCCATTAGTTTGTAATAAGCCTGCGCTTCTTCAACTGGATTTAAATCAGTGCGCTGTATATTTTCTATAAGGGCTACTTCAAGTTTGCGAGCGTCTGTATATTTTCTAAGCTGAACTGGAACTTTTTCTAGCCCCGCTTTTCTTGCGGCACGAGTACGTCGTTCACCTGCTATTATATAGAAGGAACCGTCACCTGCGTCTTCAATGATTATTGGAGAAAGCACACCTTCCATACGTACAGATTCTGTTAATTCAGAAAGCTGCGCTTCGTCAAAATACTGGCGAGGCTGGCGTGGGTTTGGCTTTAAAAGATTCGGGCTTACCCAAAGAGTCCCGTTAGAGTCAGCTTCAATTCCTTTTGGCAAAGAAGACTTTATTTGAACACCCGTTGCTAAATTTTCAGAAGCGTTGCTGTTAGTTGAATTATTACTTGATGAATTACTTTGAGAAGAAGTGTTGTTTTCTTCAAACTTGTCCTCTTCCATAAGAGCGGCAAGTCCTTTTCCTAATCCCTGATGTTTAGCCACGGTTAATTACCTCTTCTGCAAGTTTTTCATAGCTCTTAGCTCCAACGCAAGAAGGGTCGTACTGGCAGATTGGCTCACCATGAGAAGGCGCTTCTGAAAGCCTAACATTGCGTGGAATTATTGTATTGAACACTACATCTTTAAAATAGCTTTTTACCTGCATAACAACATCCTGCGCAAGACGGGTTCTGCTGTCATACATTGTAAAGAAAATTCCACCTATTACAAGATTTGTGTTTATGCTTTTCTGAACTTTTTTTACAGTCTGAAGCAACAGTGTAATTCCTTCCAAAGCAAAATATTCGCACTGCATTGGAACAAGAACTGCGTCCGCTGCCGCAAGTCCGTTCAAAGTTAAAATGCCCAAAGACGGTGGACAGTCAATAAGAATAAAATCGTACTGATTTTTTAATGGATCAAGGGCTTTCTTTAAAAAGTATTCCCTGTTCTCCTGGTCAACAAGCTCTATTGCGGCACCAGACAAATCAATTGAAGCGCTTAT
>JBAXYY010000188.1:0-2644 GCA_041670585.1 Treponema sp.
AGTCAGAAGAGTCACTTTTTGAAAAGCTGCCAGAACCTTTTATTGTTGGGCTTACAGAATTCCAAGAATAAGTTGAAGCTCTTTTTGCAGCGTTCAAAGTAATTTCATTTTGCTTTAAGCTAATGTTGCCTTCAACAGCCAACTTAACAGCATCATCTATAGTAAGTTCTTTTTCAACTTCTTGTGCAAATAGTGGAAGGCACAAAGCAAGTAAAATTATCAACTTAAAAGCAGCTGATTTTTTGTTAAAAAACATGAACAAAACCTCCTGTTCTTACTTGTAAAAATATAATGTTCTAATTAAATTTTCGCAAAAAATACATGTTATATTCAGATAAATTTCTGTTATCTATTAAAAACCTCATGTATCTAGAACTATAATTCTGAAATTTTCACAACTTATTGTCAACAGTTAAAAAAAACTGTATTCTTACAACACTATGGATTTATTGAAGAAACTTGAAGAACTTTCAAACCGCTACACTCAGTTAGACACGCTTATTGCAGACCCAAATCTTGTAAAAGACCAAAAAAAATACAAAGACACAATGCGCGAACATCAGCATCTTTCAGAGTTGATGACTTTATATGATGAGTACAAAAAAGTTCTAAAGGGAATTGAAGACGACACTCTTTTAATCACTGAAGAAGAAGACCATGAAATGAAAGAGATGGCCCGCGAAGAACTAAAAGAATATGAAGCAAAACAACCTCAGCTAGAGGAAGAAATAAAAATGAAGCTTATTCCACCAGACCCTCTTGATGAAAAAAATATCATCTTGGAAATAAGAGCCGGTGTTGGAGGAGACGAAGCAAGCCTTTTTGTTCGCGACGTTTGGGAAATGTACTGCCACCTTGCAGACATGAAAGGCTGGAAGTACGAAGTTATGAACAACACTCCAACAGAAGTAGGCGGCTTTAAAGAAATTGTCACTTCAATAAGCGGCAAATTTGTTTACGGCACTTTAAGATGGGAAGGCGGCGTTCACAGAGTTCAGCGTGTTCCTTCAACAGAGGCGCAGGGAAGAATTCACACTAGCACAATAACAGTCGCAGTTCTTCCAGAAGCAGAAGAAACAGAAATCACAATCAAGCCAGAAGATGTACGTGTAGACGTAATGAGAGCTGGTGGACCTGGCGGACAGTGCGTTAACACTACAGACTCCGCAGTGCGCTTAACTCATATTCCAACAGGCATTGTTGTTATTCAGCAAGATGAAAAATCCCAGATAAAAAATAAGGCAAAAGCATTCCGTGTTTTACGCGCAAGACTTTTTGATTTGGAAGAGTCAAAGAAAAACGCAGAACGTACAGCCGCAAGAAGAAGCATGGTTGGCAACGGCGACAGAAGCGAAAGAATTAGAACATACAACTTTCCGCAGAACAGAGTCACAGACCACCGCATAAATTTAACACTTTATAAACTTGACCAGTTCATGCTTGGCTACATGGACGAAATGCTAGACGCTCTAAATGTTTACGCAAAAGAAGAGCAGCTAAAAGACGTTAGCGAATTAGACGCAAAATGACAGTTAAAGAAGCCCACGCACTTGGAGTAAAGTCACTTTTAAAAAGCCCTTCACCCGCGTTGGACGTGGACTGCTTGCTGCAGCATATTTTACAGTGCGACAAAACCTCACTTCTTTTTCACAACGAAAGAGTTCTTACACAAGAAGAGCAATCTGCATTTTTAAAAGCTATTGAAATTCGCAACACTGGATTTCCAATTGCATACCTTACTGGCCACAAAGAATTTTATGGAATTGATTTTCTTGTCACGCAAGATGTTCTTATTCCAAAGCCAGACACAGAAACACTTGTTGAAAAATCAATTGAAGTGTTAAAAGAAAAATCTAACACAAACAATATTCTTACAGTATGCGACATGTGTACAGGCAGCGGTTGCGTTGCGCTTTCTATAATGAGCGAATGTTTGACGCAAAAAATATTCACTGTAGAAAATTTGCCTTCATTCACACTTGTAGACATAAGCGACAAGGCTTTGGAAGTAGCGCAGAAAAACGCTGTTAAAATAATTTCAGAACTTACAGATTCAAAACAAAAGCAAAATCTTCTGCAACGAAAACTTAGATTTACAAGAAGCAATTTGTTTGAAACTGTAACAGGCAGTTTTGACTTGATTACTTCAAACCCGCCGTACATTCCAGAAAAAGAAGCGCTTGAACTTTTAAAAGACGGCAGGCGGGAGCCGCTCTTAGCATTAGACGGAGATGTTGAAATTAACGGCAAACCTTCATACACAAAAGACGGACTTGCTGTAATGAGAAATCTTGTTCCGCAGGCAAAATTGCATCTTGCACCAAACGGCTACTTAATTGTTGAAGCAGGTGAATACAACGCGGAAGAAACACAAATTATTTTTTTCAAATCATACTTTAAAAGCCCAAAAATATTCTGCGATTTGGAAGGACAAATGCGTGTTGTAAAAGGACAGAACTCCACTGCTGTTAGAGAAACTTTTGACGACAGAAAATTTTGCTTATAAAAAAAGCCCTCTGCTAAAAACAGAAGGCCTTATCTAATTTAGAATCTGTAACGAATGCCGCTGCCAAACACAAAGCCACACTTTGCTTGATTTGGGAATTCTCCAAGAAAGCCAAACTCAATTGGAACAGAAAGATGA
>JBAXYY010000189.1:0-2629 GCA_041670585.1 Treponema sp.
CGAACATTGACACTGGTACACCAACTGCCTCTTTACATTCGGTTGACACTGACACTTCATTCTCTGGAACAAAACTTGTAAACGGAACAAAGACTGTTAAAGTTGAAATTTCTGCTTCTGATGCGCTTACAGGAATTGCTTCTGTTAAGCTTAGCAAGATTGGCTCAAAAGACGCAACGGACACTTCTGCTGTTACTTCACTAACCAACGGCTACTATGTTGTGGACATAGCAACTGCAGACATGGCGACAGGCGGAGTTGTTTTCACTGTAACAGACGGGGCAGGCAATTCAGAAAACTTCACTCTGTTCCAAATGCTTCTTGACAACGTTGCTCCAACTGCAAAAATCACAGTTCCAACAGATGCCGACTCTTTAACAGATGGCACTCAGGTAAACAAGACAATAACAATCTCTGGAACAGCAAGCGACGATCAGACTCTTTCTTCTATAGCGCTTTACTACAGCAAAGACAATTCCACTTGGATTAAATTTAACTCAGTGACAGGAACATACAACTGGACTTCTGCCGAAATTGACACAACAACAGCTTTTGGCACAATAGCAGACGGCACTTCAATTTACATAAAGGCGGTTGCAACAGACACTGCGGCAAACAATGGCTCAACTACAGACGGAACAACTGCAAACACAATTACACTTGTTGTTAACCAGGACACAGACAGACCTGTAATTAAATTTACAAACATCTACCCTGCAACTTCAGAAAGCTCTGAAAAACTTACAATTGTTAAAATGTCCAGCACCGTCTACGGAACAGTAGCTGATGACGACGGCACAATAGCTTCTATAGAAGTGTCAGAAGACAACACAACTTGGTATGACAGCACAAGCAAATATCTAGAGCTTTCAAGCGGAGTGTTTAACTTTACACCTGCAACATCTGGCGACGGCACAAAGACCCTTTACTTCAAAGTTACAGACGCTAAAGGAAATATATTCACAACAGCAGATTCTACGGCACTTAGAAAACCTTACTTGCAGTATTCATCAGATGCGGCAACAAAAATAAGCGCGGACAGCAAAATTTATTTCAAGGTGGATACAACTGCTCCTGCTATAGATTCAAAAGTCTACATTTCCGCTTCTACAGACACAGCTTTTGCAAAAAAAGAGGAGCTTTCTTCCGCTTCAAAACTTGGCACAACTTATGAAACATTTATTCTTGGAACAACAGTAACAGATGGCAACGGAATAAAATCAGTAACATACAGTTTGGACAAAGGTCCAGAAGTTACTGCCAATTATGACAGCGCGACTGGCTACTACATAAATTCTACTGCAATGACGTTTGGCACAACACCAACAAGCGTTTACCATACAATAGAAATAAAAGTTGTAGACAACGCGACTCTTCCTTCTACAGCAAGCAGGAAATTCTTGTACGACTCAACAGAGCCAACAATTGGTTTTATAAGCTTTCCTGACGGTGACAGGCTTTGTGGCGATTTGACTATAAAAGGAACAACAAACGACGGCGACTCTGGAACAGGAATTGTTTCTGTAAAATACATGATTCCAAAAACGGCGGATGCTTCTGGAGTTACAAAAGACTCTGCTGGCTGGAACGATGTTGATGATGCAGCCTCTGTTTTGTCATGGAAAGTTTCTATGAAAGCCGCAACATTCTACACTTACGCAACAAGCGAGTACGGCACAGAAGTTACTGTTGAAGGATACTCACATTCTAACATTTGGAACGTGCCGGTCTACTTTAGAGCTCAAGATGGAGTAGGCAATGTGAATGTCTACAAAAACTACAATTTGGAAATAAACCCTGACGCGGACAAGCCTACAGCTTCTATTACTTACCTAGAAACAAATGATGTCTTTGGTGGCAGAATAAGAATTACAGGCACAGCGGAAGACAATGGCTCTGTTGGAAAAGTTTATGTCCGTATAGATGCAGACAATGACGGCGACTATGGCGAAGATGATAAGGCAAAGATGGCAACTGCAACAGGAAAAACTGCAACAGTATTTGCCTCTACAGAGTCAGAAGCACAATAATGGGGCTTTGAAGCATCCAACACAACAAGTTGGTTCCTTGCAATGGAAGACACTCCGTTCTACAAAGTTGGTGAAACAACACAATTTATAAAAGTGCAGGCACGTGCAATTGACACAACAAACAAAGTTGGTCTTTGGTCAACCGCGGTCTCTGCAAAACTAGACAAAGGTGCTCCTGTCTTAGCAAACCTCTGCTTGCGGCAGTATGAAGACAACATTGCAGGCATAGGAAATGTAACAGCAGAAAAGACTTATGTGGACGACATGTGGATTAGCGGCAAGTGGTGGTTGTACGGAACAATCACTGATGAGACAAAAGTTTCTACAATAGTATTGTCAAAACCAACAGGCGCGGATCAAGGAATTACAGGCAGCTTAGAAAAAAACTCTGCTTGGTTCAGTGGGGCAACACCGTCTTACACAATGAATATTCCTATAGACACAACAACATTCAGCTCAACCCTTACGCAAATACAAACCTCTATAGAAGTTAGCGACGAAGAAACTTCATCTTCAAGAACAATTGTAATTAAGTAAGACAACACTGCTCCTGCATTAAAAGGCAGCCTGTACCACACAAGCATGGAAGTTGAATCGAA
>JBAXYY010000190.1:0-2524 GCA_041670585.1 Treponema sp.
GCGTTTTCATTCACAACAACAATGTAGTAAGTAGTTCCTGAAGCACGAGTTTCTTCAGTAATAGAAGAAGCAAATCCCTTTTCTTTCAAAGCCTTCACTAAATTTTCAGCGTTAACTTTGTCGCGGAAAAGGCCGCACTGCTCGCGTGTAATTTTTCCACTGCCGCTGTTTGAATCAACTGCAACATCAGAAGTTTTAACATCATTTGATTTAGAGTCATTTGTTGAATCAACAGAACCAGAAGAGATATCTTTTTCTATTTTGTCAGAAGACTCATTTTCTTCTTCTGCAACGCCGCCCTTGTGTGGAACAAAATACCAGAACGGTGAGCTCATAATCTGAACCTTACCTGTAACAACGCCAGCTTCTAAACTAGAAGGAAATTCTTTTTTTAACATGTCGCCGTATTCGTCTTCGCCTGTGATGTACCAGACTGTAAGAAGGACTTGTGGCTTCACACTTTTCATTGAATCCATGCCGCTGTATGCTTTTAAAAGCGCAACAGAATCTTTTGTCTCTTCAAAGTTTTCTGCCTTGCATAAAGCGCTCCACTGGGTGTACAGGTTTATGTACGCTAAAATATTTTCATCTTTTGAAGAACGGACTGCGCTGTTTAAATATTTATCAGCAGTTTCTGCATCACCTGCACAAAGGCTTGCTCTTACGGCGTTCAACACAAGCTGCTCAGAAGTAACTTTTCTCATTTCATCAGCGTCGCCTGCCGCAATGCCTGCTGCCTGCGCGTAAGACATGCTCGCGTCTTCATACAAACCAAGCTGCTCCTGAAGTGTGCCTGTAAAAAATAAGAGCGAACGTTTGTCTGCTAAAGTCACGGCATCTTTTAAATGTGATTTTAAGTAGTCAACGCTTTCTAGAACTGTGTCTTGAGTTAAAGACGCGTCTGAAATTTTTTTAGCGTTGCTTGAGCTTTCCGCAAATGTTTGTGCGCAAAATAAAATTGATAAGATAATTGCTGAAGTTATAAAAATATTTTTTTTCATCAATGTAAATCCGTTAAAATAAAAAGACTGTCTGCATTTACAAACAGCCTTTTTGTTTACTTCTTTATTCTTTTTGATTTAGTTTTTCCAACAGGCTTTTCTTCAATTGTTTTTGTTTCTTCAGCCTTTGGTTCTGTGGAAGAATCTTTACACATTGCGTTTCTAAGTTTTGCTTCATACTCAATTCTTGTGTCGTCAAGCTGCTTGTTTTTGCTGCTTAAATCTTTCTTTGCCTTTTCCAACTGTTTTTTTAAGCCGGACTTTCCAAATGTAAATGGAAGTGCAACAAGAACTCCTGCCACAAAAGCGCCTATTACCAATGCAAAAACAGGCACGTTTAAAAAGTTATGGAAGAACCATACGTTGCATTTGTTGCTTAAGTTAAAGCCTGTAAGTACTGCGACCAGCACTGCTAAAAGAATTGCACCTATCAATTTTATTGGCATATATTCACCTCGTTAAGTAAAGAGATTCCTCCACTCCGGTCGGAATGACAGAACATTTCGGTCGAAATTACAAAGTGCTTTGCTTCAAATAACATAGCACTTCTGTTGGAATAATTATTTATTATACTCCAACTAATTTCATTTGCAAAGTACCAACATCAATCACAACGTTCCGCGCGGAATGTGTTGCCGTTTAGACTTTGAATTTTTACTGTCGCAAATTTTCCAATCAAATTGTCTGGAGCTTCAAAGACCACGCTTTCATCCTGCTGAGTTTTAGCGAGTAGTTCTTTTTTGTTGTCGCGGCTTACACTTTCAACTAAAACTTTTGCAACACGGCCCACTCGCTTTTCCATTTCTTCTCTTGTAATAACAAGCTGCAAATCTATTATTTTTTGAAGGCGGGCTTTTTTTACTTCAACTGGAATCTGCTCCATAGAAGCGGCTGGTGTTCCTTCACGAGGGTTGTAGTAGTACATAAACGCTGACTCGTAGCGCACTTGCTTCATCAAACTGATTGTGTCCTCAACATCTTCATCTGTTTCTCCAGGGAAGCCTAGCATTACATCTGTTGTTAAAGAGACATCTGGAATTTGCTTTCTGATTTTTTCAACAAGTGATAAATAGTCTTCCCTTGTGTAGCGCCTGTTCATTGCTTTTAGAATTCTTGTTGAGCCGTGCTGAACCGGAAGATGAATATGGTGGCATAAGAGAGGCTCTTCTTTTATAACTTGAATTACATCGTCAGACAAATCTTTTGGGTGGCTAGAAACAAAACGCACCCATTCTATAGGAGATGAAATTTCTTTTAAGTGCGCTGTGACTTTTTTTAGAAGCCCCGCAAAGTTCAAGCCGTCTTCGCTGTGGTATGAGTTTACGTTCTGCCCTAAAAGTGTAATTTGCTTTACGCCGTACCTTGAAAGAACATCAACTTCTTGCAAAATAGAATCAACAGGGCGTGACACTTCCCTTCCACGGACATAAGGCACAATGCAGTAAGTGCAGAAGTTGTTGCAGCCGTGCATAATCGGCACAAATGAAGTGAAGGAGCCTTGCTCGTAAGAAATAGAAGCGAAC